>JAYTXK010000257.1:0-9285 GCA_043743005.1 Ignavibacteriota bacterium | reverse complement strand
ATACTAATTCTTATGATGAGGCTGTAACTACACCAACTGAAGAATCAGTAAGACGTTCGATGGCTATTCAACTTATTTTAAGTAAAGAATTTGGACTTTTGAAAAATGAAAATCCAAATCAAGGTTCATTTGTAATTGACCTTTTAACAGATTTAGTTGAAGAAGCAGTATTGGAAGAATTTGATAATATTTCTCGAAGAGGCGGAGTGCTTGGTGCTATGGAAACTGGTTATCAAAGATCAAAAATTCAAGAGCAATCGATGTATTACGAACATCAAAAGCAAACAGGTGAATACCCAATTATTGGAGTAAACACTTTCTTAAATGCAAATGAAACTAATCTTTACGACAAAATGGAAGTAATTCGTACTCCTGATGAAGTTAAAAATGAAAGGTTAGTTGAATTAAATGAATTTAAAAAATCTCACATAAATGAATCAGAACAAGCTTTGAATAAATTAAAAGAAATAGCAATTTCTGGTGGCAATATTTTTGAAGAGTTACTTAATACTGTTGAGAATTGTTCTATGGGTCAAATAACAAAAGTATTATATGAAGTAGGTGGCAAGTACAGAAGAGGAATGTAGGACTTTATAGTTTAACAAATACAATTTGTTTAAATATTTAAACATACTGCAAGATAACTTTTATATTTATCAAGCACTTACTGATAATCTTGCAGGGGTCGATTGACCCATTGCAGTGATTTTCAAAAATAATTTACTGCAAAAAATTAAAATCAAAGTACAAAACTTACAAATATGTATTATAGACGTAATAATTGAGATTATATTGCGTATTAAATTAGATTACTTCCATACTTATTTATAAGAGTATATTGAATTATTTGCTTGTGGAGAAGATTTTAAAATTAGTATCGAATCAGCAATATCATAAGCAATTCCAACAAATTCTAATATCATATTTGCAAAATCACTTAATTCTGCAAATATGCACTATTTTTTAGTTCCATAGTTGCACTATAATTTTTTGAAAGCCTACAAACTCATTTGAATGAAAATCTTCTACAAATTCTAAACATAATTCAATTGCTTCTTTAGTTCTCAATATAAGTTCATCTTTAGTATTAGCTTGTGTGTGGAATCCTTTAAGAGCTGGTAAATTTGAAATTAACCAAGCTTCTTAATCTCTTTCGATTAATAATATTTTGATATAGAACATCATATTACATCATTTAAAAGTATTGTAATGAATTAACAATAATATTTCATATTTTTGTTGAAAATTTATTGAGATTTAGAAAAGAAATTTTTTAGCATTAATTTTTGACGACATTATAAATTTATTAACTAAACAATAAAACATAAAAGCTATGGAACTTAATAGTAAAAAACTTGAACGAACATCACGAATTGTTTATTATTCTATTTCGACAATTCTTTGCATGTTTCTTATTCTTTTATCAAATAAAATTATTGACGACCTTGATACGACAATTGTTAGACCTGAAATCGAAAACTTAAAGAACAAGGGGTTAATGACAGACCTTTACAATAAAATCGGCACTTTAAATATTGAAAAAGAAAACTTATATGCTAAAAAAGAAAATATTACAAAAACAATTGAAGCTGCAAATGAAAATTACACAAATGAAAAACAATCATTTGATAACTGGGTTCAAACAAGAAAAACATTAGGTTCGCCAGACAAAGACAAAGAGGTGATTGAAAGAGCAAAGAAACTTGATGAATTTTATAAAATTGAACGGGATTGGCGTTCACAGATAAACTCTCAACAAATTGAAATTTATAAAATAGAAAAGCAACAGCAAGAAATTCATAAATTAATTCAAAATGAAAATGAAGTGGTAGAAACAAAATATTCAGAAGAACTTAAATCCTACGAACTTAAAGTTTTTCTTATTAGACTACTTTTTGTTTTTCCTATTTTAGCATTAGGTATATTCTTTTTTATCCGTTATAGAATACATAAATTTTGGCCACTTTATTTTGGCTTTACTCTTTTTTCGTTTTACGCATTCTTCTTTGGACTTGTTCCTTATCTTCCAAGTTATGGTGGTTATGTATGGTATGCAGTTGGTATAATTTTATCAGCTGGACTTGGATATTACGCAATTAAAACAATTCGACAGTTTATTGAAACAAAACAAGCAGAATTAAAGGAATCAACACAAGAACGAGCTAAAAATGTGCAAACAGAGGTTGCTGAAAAAGCCCTTGAAAATCATTTTTGTCCTTCTTGTGGGAAGGACTTTATAATTAAAAAATGGGAGTTCCCTATTAAAAATAATGAAAGTGAAACTTATAAACTTGTTACCGACTTTTGCAGACACTGTGGACTTGAATTATTTAATAATTGTAACAAATGCGGAAATAAAAACTTTGCACATTTGACTTTCTGTTCTTCATGTGGAATAAAATCGACAACAGAGAAATGAGAAAAACTACTGCATATTAAATGCATTTACTTAAAAAGTATAGTTCGTGTTGCAAAGTTAGTTTTGTGATTATTGAAAGCTTACTTCTTAAAAATTGGAGATAAAGTATTCAAATTCTTAAAAGAATGATTTTAAAAGACTATCCGAATTATTAAGACAGCCTTTCTAATTCTAAAAAATCCCTATCCCAAACCCAGCCTTTCAAACATATAATCAACACTGGCGAAAACTTTATCGTAATTGAAAAGTGCTTTGATTTCTTCTGGAGAAATATGTGTTAATAGTTCCTTATCAGCAAGCAGGTTTTCTAAAAATGGAATTTTTTCGTCCCAAGTTTTCATTGCATTGCGTTGTACTATAACATAAGCCTCTTGACGCATCGTACCTCGTTTTGCCAGCTCTAAAAGTATTTTTTGAGAATGAGTCAGTCCAAAAGTTAGATTAAGATTTTCAATCATTCTTTCAGGATAAACTACTAAGTTATCAATAAGTTTAACTGTGCGGTTTAGTATGTAATTACATGAAATTGTAGAATCTGGTATTATTACTCTTTCTACTGAGCTATGAGAAATATCTCTTTCATGCCATAAAGCATTATTTTCTATTGCAGCAAAAGCATTTGATCTAAGAAGTCTTGCTTGCCCACAAATATTTTCCGATGAAATTGGGTTTCTCTTATGAGGCATAGCCGAACTGCCTTTCTGACCTTTTGAGAAAAACTCTTCTGCTTCTCTAACTTCAGTACGTTGAAGGTGCCTAATTTCAGTGCCAATTTTTTCAATCATTGAACCAATTAAAGCAATTGATAGCATAAAATTAGCATGTATATCACGAGAAATTACTTGAGTAGATATATTTATATGTTTCAGCCCAAGTTTTTCACAAACATATTCTTCCACCTTTGGAGATAGATGTTCATAAGTACCAACTGCACCTGAAATCATTCCAACACAAGCTTCATCAAGAGCTGCTTGAAAGCGACTAACATTACGTAAACATTCATCATACCAAAGAGCGAATTTCATTCCAAATGTCATAGTTTCTGCATGAATGCCATGGCTCCTACCTACGCATACAGTGTGCTTATGTTCTTTTGCACGTTTGGCTAAAGCGTCTTTTAGGTTTAATAAATCTTTCATAATAATTTCACCAGCTTGCTTTATTTGTACAGCAAGGGCAGTATCAAGCACATCAGAAGACGTCATACCTAAGTGAATAAATCTTGATGAATTGCCTACATACTCCTCAACATTTGTAAGGAAAGCAATTACATCATGCTTAGTAGTTTCTTCAATTTCATTAATTCTTTGGGCATTACAATTAGCTTTTTCTCTAATAATTTTAGCATCTTCCATAGGTATTAAACCCATTTCGGCTTGTGCTTCAACAGCTAATATTTCAATTTCAAGCCAAATTTTATATTTATTTTCTTCTGTCCATATTTTGCCCATTTCAGGCAATGTATATCTATCTACCATTTTAAATTAACCTTTAGTTTTTGGAATAAATTCTTGTGAATAAAGAGGAATAAAGCTTTCAGCATTTTTAAATTCGTTATTATTATATTTCTTAAATGCTAATTTAGAAACAAATCTAGGAGTTAGTCTTCCTAATCCAGAAAGAGTTCTACCTTTACCTATATCTGCCCCAACAATAATACTATTTTCATAATTCATTTTCAATAATTCTTCAAGCTGAATCATTTCAATTTCTGTAATTTTTTCAGCTAAAGTATTGAATTTTTGAATGTAATATAAATCTTGATGTGATTTTATTAATGAAACAATTTCATTCACTTTCATTGCTTGGGCAAATTCAATTCCAGCATAAGCATAAGCTTCAAGTGTAGGAATTTCAATTAGTTGTGGCGTATCATTAAAACAAAGTCCTTTGGCAAAAGCAACACCAATTCTAAGTCCAGTGAATGATCCCGGTCCAGCTGAAACAGCAATTGCATTTAGATTATCAAAGCTAATCTGTAAGTCGCTCATTAATCTATTAGTTAGCTTTGCAAGCATTTTATCATGCAAATTATTTGCAAATATTGAATATTCAGCAAGTAATTTATCTCCTTTGGAAATGGCAACTCCACAGGTAGCACCTGAGGTTTCAATAGATAATATAATTGGGTTTTCAATCATTTAATAGTTCGATTATTTTTTTCATTTTCCATAAAATTTCAATTGCATTTTCTCTACTTCTAATCCCAACTTCCCACATTAATTTATCTTTTAATTGGATAAGTTTGGAATCTTCTTGATCATTGATAAATTCAAGTATTTCTGGAAAAACAATTTCATAATATGCTTTTTTATCTTTGCTTGGAAGCTCGCATACCATCTTGTTTGGTTTTAAAACTACTTTTTCAAACCCAGAGGAAACAGCACAAATTCTTAATTTCACAGCAAAAATTAATTCTTTTCCTTCTTTAGGTAATTTTCCAAATTTATCAACTAATTCCATTGTCAATTCTTCAAGCTCTGAATTTGAACGCAGAGCATAAAGTTTTTTGTAATACGAAAATCTTTCTCTATCACTTTTGATATAACTTGAAGGTAGCAGGGCATCTGAATTAATTTCAATAGCAATTTCTTGATTTTCAAAAGCTTGTACATTTATTTTTTGCAAATCTTTAAATACATCACGGAATTCATTGTTTTTAAGTTCAATTACAGTATCTTCAAGTATTTTTTGGTACATTTCAAAACCAATATCAATCAAATCACCGCTTTGTTCAGCACCCAATAAATTTCCAGCACCTCGAATTTCCATATCTCGCATTGCAAGTTGGAATCCACTTCCCAAATCTGTAAACTCCTCAATAGCTTGCAATCTTTGAACTGAAACTTTGGTAAGAGTGCGAGCAGAAGGCACAGCAAGAAAGCAAAATGCTTGAATATTAGAGCGTCCAACTCTACCACGCAGTTGATAAAGTTCGGCAAGTCCAAAATTATGAGCATTATTGATTATCATAGTGTTTGCATTAGGAATATCAAGCCCAGATTCTACAATTTTAGTTGTTATTAAAACATCAACTTTACCTGAAATGAACTGCTGCATAATTTTTTCAATTTCATTTGGTGAAAGCTGACCATGAGCAATTGCAAATGTAAGATTAGGCATATTCATTTTTAATTCAATCATTAAAGTATCTAAGCCTTGAATTCTATCATTTACAATATATACTTGACCACCACGAGAATATTCTGCTTCAATTGCTTCTAATACTTCCTTAATATTCCATTCAATTACTTCTGTATTTACAGGCAATCTATTTCTTGGAGGCGTTTCGATAATAGATAAATCTCTTGCTCCCATTAGTGAAAAATTCAAAGTACGAGGTATTGGAGTTGCAGTTAGAGTAAGGGTATCTATTGATACTTTCATTTCCCTTAATTTCTCTTTTGCATATACACCAAATCTTTGCTCTTCATCTATAACTAAAAGTCCTAAATCCTTAAATCTAATATCTTTACTTAAAATACGATGGGTACCAATTAATATATCCACCTTACCTTCTTCTAAGTGCTTAAGTGTTTCAGTTTGCTGACTTTTAGTGCGAAACCTTGACATTAACCCAACCGAAACAGGATAGCGACTTAATCTATCTTTAAAAGACATAAAATGCTGCTGAGCAAGTATAGTTGTTGGAACTAAAACTGCCACTTGTTTGCTTGATTGCACTGCTTTAAAAGCAGCTCTAATGGCTATTTCAGTTTTTCCAAACCCAACATCACCACAAACTAATCTATCCATTGGAGTTTCAGACTCCATATCTTTTTTAATTTCTTGAGTAGTACGAGCTTGATCTAAAGTATCTTCATAAATAAACGATGCTTCAAATTCCTTTTGCCAAATATTATCAATAGGGTATTGAAAGCCCTGTTGCATCTTGCGTTGAGCATATAGTTTAATTAAATCGCCAGCAATTTCTTTAAGTCTTTTCTTAGTTTTTTCTTTTTTGCGTGACCACTCATTAGAACCTAACTTGCTTAACTTAGGAACAATTTCTTCATTAGCTGAATATTTGTGAATTTTGTGAATATAATTCAAATTCACATAAAGCACATCACCACCATCAAAAACCAACCGAATACAATCTTGGTCACTATCACCAATTCTAACAGATTTAAAGCCTTCAAATCTACCAATACCCTTATCTTCATGAGTTACAAAATCTCCATATTGAAGTTCACTCAACTCTTTTAAAGTAAGTCCTCCCGGTTTTTTTCTATGAGCGTTAGTATTATCAAGCACACGCATTCTTTCAAATATTTCATGCTCTGTGAAGCAGGCAATAGCAGAATTAGGAAGTATAAAACCAAAAGAAGGAGTTTCGTGAAGCCATTCTACATTAGTTTTTACTTTATCTTTGAAATGGTGAAAATCAGAATCTTCTTCAAGAACTGTTTCAATCAAATCTTTAATTCTTTGTTGATGAATTTTACCATCAGCACAAATTAGAATTTTATAATTATGTTGTAGATAATTTGTAAGAATTAATTTAATATTAACCATTGAGCTATTAAGACTTGGTTGTCTTTCAGATTTTATTTCAAATTCAGCTTTTTTAAGTCCATTAAGCTCAAAAGTGCAAAATTTGGATAAATCTGGCAGAACAAACTCTCCTTGTTCAATCAATTCAGGATTATCTAACACTATGACTGTATTATCTGATAAGTAGCTAAGCAAAGTAGTATTAGAATTAGTATTTGCCGAATGAAATACTTTTGCTATGAATTCTATCTCTTCATAGATTTTAATACTTCGTTGAGATGTTACATCAAATTCACGAATAGATTCAAGATCATCACCCCAAAATTCTAATCTTATTGGATTAGAAAAACCAATAGGAAAAATATCTAAAATACCACCTCTAACAGATATTTCACCTTCAATAGAAACATAGTCTCTTCTTTCAAATCCTGCAAGCGATAAATCTTGTGAAAATTTAATGAAATTTAAGTTCTGTCCTACTTTTATAGAAATTTTATTTGAACTTAATTGATTTGAATCTGGAAGTGCAATATTAAAAATATCTGGATTTGCAATTGCTATTGAATTATGGCTTTTACTAAATTTACTTAATCCCTCAATTAGCCAACCAAAATGGTCATCTTCATTAATGATTGTTAGCTTTTTGTTCTTTTTGGGTTCAATCAAATAAGAAATTTGGTTTTCTTCAATTAATAATTTCAAATCATGAAACCAATCTAATGCTTCTTGCTTATTAGCAGTAATTATTAAGAAATTATTGTTCTTTTCATGAAAAGCTAATCCAATAAGAATAGATTTTAAAGAACCAGACAAAGTGCGAATATTGGATTTAGATTTTGTATTAAGTAAAGAAATAAATTCTTTGTAGAATTTTTCTTTTCTAATGAAATCAAACTTTTTTATGTTATTAAGGATAATCTGAGACATTATTTTACCAAACAGCTTTCAAAAAGATTAGTAAAATGTAATAAGTTTTCTTTTTTAATTCTAACATTGAAAATACTTCCAAAATCATTATCACTTTGAGTTAGAACTTCTGCTAATTTATATAGTTGAGGTAATTTGCTCATATTAGAATATTCAAGCATTACCGAGTAAATAATACTATCTTCATCATATTTCTTTTGAAGAAATTCAAGTAAGTTTTGAATATTTAAGCCAGTTTTCGCAGAGATAAAAACTGAATCAGGATATGTATCTTTAATAGACTTAAGTCTATCATAATCATCGAGTAAGTCGATTTTGTTAAAAACTAAGATATTCTTTTCAATATTGATTTTTAGTTTTTCAAGAGTTTGGTTTACTACATTTATATGGTCTTCAAAATTAGGACTTGTAATATCAACAACATTCAATAAATAATCAGATTCTCTTGCCTCTGCAAGAGTAGATCTAAATGAAGCCACCAAATGAGCTGGTAGCTTACGAATAAAGCCTACTGTATCCGAAAGCATTGCATTTACGCCATTTGGCAATTCAAAAGCTCTTACAGTAGTATCAAGAGTAGCAAAAAGTTCATCTTGTATATATACATCAGCATTAGTTAAGCATTTCATTAAAGTAGATTTGCCAGAATTGGTATATCCAACTAACCCAAATCGAACCAAATCTTCTCTATTTTTTCTTTTTTGTTCATTTTGAAGATCAATTTTAGCAAGTTGCTTTTTTAAGTAAACTACTTTATCTTTAATAAGTCTTCTATCAGTTTCAATTTGAGTTTCACCAGGTCCTTTTGTACCAATACCACCAAACTGTTTAGAAAAGTGAGTCCACATTTTGCTTAGTCTTGGAAGTAGATATTGAAGTTGTGCAAGCTCTACTTGTGTTTTTGCTTCATTTGATTTAGCACGCTTTGCAAAAATATCTAAAATCAACCCACTTCTATCAAGCACTTTTACTTCAAGTTCCTTTTCAAGGTTTCTTACTTGCATTGGTGAAAGATCATCATCAAATATTACTAATTGGATTTTATTTTCAATTATATTTTCTTTTATTTCTTGTACTTTACCTTTGCCTATTAAAGTAGCTCTTTTTTTCTTTTCAAGCTCTTGATAAAAAGTCTCAATCACTTCAGCACCAGCAGTTTCTGCAAGGAAAGAAAGTTCATCTAAGTATTCTTGTGCCAAATCTCTATTGCCACCTTTTAAGTTGACAGCAATAGCTATTGCTCTTTCATTATTTTGAGTTAAATCTATCATTTCTTCATTTAAATTTGATTTGTTACAAAAATAATATATTATTTATTAATATTTTCCTTAATATTACAAACATTTATAAATGCAATTTCAAAAAATATGAAAGTTCCAAACTTAAAAGAGTTATTTAATATAGTTACAAGACCAACTGCAAAGTGGCAAATTAAGGTTTTT
>JAYTXK010000256.1:0-1516 GCA_043743005.1 Ignavibacteriota bacterium | reverse complement strand
GAACAAACGGAATTTAGTCAATCAAAATATGTAATAGAAAATGGAAATTTCTATGATATAGTTCATTATTGTTCAGCTAAATTTAAAAATTTTTATTACGTTATGGTCTGTTCGAATTATAATAAATATTATTATCCCCTTGCTAATAAACCTAATAATGACAGTTTAAAAGCTTTGAATTCAAATTATTCCTTTTTACCTCACAATTATGACTTTAGATCACTTATTCTTCTAGAATATCCATTTAACCAAAAAAAAATTGAGAATAGTTCATATGTGATGATTTTGTTATCTGAAGCCTGCTCAAAACCCTTAATGGGGTGGGAAGAAAATTCCTCTGATGAAGATAAATATACTACTTACAAAAAAGTATTTGGTGAAATTGATAATCACTATAAAATAAAATAAAATTATTAAAAAAACAGAATATATCCTAAAATTTATTTTAAAATAAGATATTTTATTTGTTAATTTATTTGGTATTCAATTACCAATTATCTTTCAAATCTGTCAATGTTTAATTCCAACACAGGAGTTAAAATAAATTTACTAATTTAAATTACTAAACTGGGAAAACTATTTCGGAAATTGTCATCCAAATTATCCTCTTCGAAAACATCAATTTAATCTTAGGAATCTCTTCCTCTTGTTCATTTACTACAAACTCAGTTAGTTTTAGTGTTCATTTTGCAAATTCTGATATTCTTCAGAGTTTAATAGCATTATTAGTGCTGAGCGCTATAAGAAGAAATAACAGTTTATCGCCTCCTAGTCAGTTGTTTACTCCTTCAAGGAAGTTAACACAGCATTTCCTGACAATATGTTTCCTCATCACTAGCAACATTCTCAGGTTTAATAATTTATTTTTATTGTCATTTGAATTGACAATATCCTGCGAAAAGTAAAATCCATTTGTACAAAACAGTGTGCAGGAGATCCTAAATTAAATAAATTAAATACATTTCCTCTTTATTTTTGTTTTTATAATTGTCACTCCAATCCATACATCAGGAATAAAATTATTGAATATTCCTCTAGAAGCATCAATAATTCTTGTAGTAACACCAGCAGCTATTTTAGATGAAAACTCAGTCCCTCTTACTCTTTTGATTTTGCCTTCATCAACCCAGTCAAAGTAATAATAGGACATTTGAATTAGACCCATCCACTGTACTTTCTTAATCTCTAGGCTAATTACGTCTCCAATTACTAATTTCTAAATTATTTGGCAAGTAGTTGATTAATAGTATCCACTTAGATGTCATTAGAGTCACTCCTTTCATTAACAGTTCATAAATTTAGTGCTATTGGAATTATCCCTTCTAGAAAATAAGTCACACACTAATATGTCAGCTGAACTCAAACTCTGAGTTATCACCCCCAAGAGTGAGCTTAAGTATTGTTCCTGTCTTTGAGATTTCTACTTTACTACCATTTGTTATCAACTGAACTAATGAAGAATTTAGCTCCGGTTAAGTTTATATATATGTTGGCATTTTAAATGATAATTTAAATA
>JAYTXK010000255.1:0-1526 GCA_043743005.1 Ignavibacteriota bacterium | reverse complement strand
TACTAAATCGTAATTAAGAACGAATTCCTTCTCGAAGTAATCGTCTTTGATTTTCTTTATAAGATTTTCTACTTTATTTAACTTGTAATTGAAATCTGAAAGAACTTGACTTTTTACATTTATTAGAAAATCTTTATCCTCTCTTGTGAGGCTCCCTTCATAGAAATGTGAAATGTAATCATAATAATCTTCGTCAATATAACCATTGCGAAGTAGAATGTTTATTAAGCGATTTTGTTTTTCATTATCTAATAGATTAGCGTTTTCATTTCTTTGAAGAATTTCTTTTAACGGTAAAGATTTAATTGTTGTTTTTTCTTTACTTAATTCTTCAATTTGTTTTTTTAAGATTTCTGTTTTATGTCCAATCTTTTCTTCAATAAGTTCTAATCTTTCGGAATATGAAAACACAGGGTCAACAATTTTCTCAATATCTGAAAATTTAATTTCAACTTGACTAGAAGTATTAGAATAATAGTTACTGTAATTAAATTGTAGATGATTATAAACAACATTGTTGCTAATAAAAAATTTGAAATTTTCATCGCTTATGGCATTTTTGAAACTACAATCTGCTCCATTGATTCTAAATGATGTTATGTTAGTAAGTTTACTAATATATGCGACAATATATAAAGTTCTTAATTCTTTAATACTTCTTAAATTATTAGCTTCAATATTTTTTACATTTTCTTTTATTTCATCTATTTCATTATCAATTATAGAAACTTCTTGTTTTAAATACTCTTGTTTTTTCTTTATTATATCATAAATTAATCCTTCACTGTTATGAAGATTCACAAAATCCCCAGGGTGAATGTTTTTATAAACAATCATTGCTAGCAATTTGTCTTGACTTAATTTGTTGCTTAACTTACTTTGATAGATTTTATATTCGTTAAGAACGTTATTTAATAAGCGCATATCGTCTATAAATAGAGAAAGATCATCTATAAGGTCAGTTGAAATTTCACCACTAATTGGAGCTATTTTTTTTAATAAAATATCATTTGAATTGGAAGAATTAATAACCGGTATTATTGGAATAATAAAATCAAAGAACTTTGTTCTGTCTTTGTCTTTAAACATATCATCTTTGACAGCATATATAAAAACAACTTCTTTACCAACTTGAAGTGAGTTATTTATCAAAGAATTTAATTCACGCAACTTTGTGAAAATTTCTGTTTGACCGAAACGATCTAAATCTTCAATAATGACTACATTGTAATATGTGACTTCAAAAAAATACAAAATTTCATCTAGATGATTATTCAAAATGGATTTATCGATTTCTTTATCGATTTCAATTTCTCCACTTTGAATATTAAGTTTGTTAATTTTTGAACTATTAAATACTCTAATAGCTTTTGAAATAAAAATAAATAACCCAACAATTGCAGTAGATAAAAACAAATAATGAATAATTGATTCAACTAATGGATTACTACTAAATGTATCTATAAGTAATAATTTGTATATTAATTTTGGAAAGAAAAGATTTGAAATACTGAATAGCCAAACAA
>JAYTXK010000254.1:0-5863 GCA_043743005.1 Ignavibacteriota bacterium | reverse complement strand
GGATGTACAAATTCTAAAACAGCAGTAACTGGTATTGGTGTTAATTCTGCATTAATTATTAAGCCAGTACATTTTGGATTTAAAAGATTAAAAACGTTAAATAAGTCTAACTTAGTTATTATAAATACAAGTGTAAACTCTGCTTCACTTGATTCAATTTGGGTAAATAATAAGATTTTCAAATACTCTAATTTAACATATCCATTAGTTATCAAAGGCTTGGATAGTATTTTAGTTCCAACAGAATTTTTACCAACTGCCGAAACAGCATATAGTGGATTTATTTATGTTAGATATAATAATGCAAGTAAATATGATACTACTACTGTTGATGGAACTGGTTCAAATCCACAATTAATTGCTAAATTAATTTGTCCAAAGGATGTAACAAAAGAAGGTGAAACTGGTACAGCTATATTGAGATTAACAAATGCCTCTATAAATACAGAAACAAAAATTAAATCTATCAGATTTCAAGATCCAGAATTTACTTTTGCAAATGGACAGCAAAGCACAACAAATGTTCCGAACTTGGCTACATTAAGCAAAGTCTTAAATTTGAATATTAATTTTTCTCCAACAAAAGCAGGACTTGTTTGTTCAGATGTTATTATTGATGCAGATATAGCTTTAGGAAATCAAACAAATGAAATTTATCCATCAAGTACAATTAGCACAACTAATCTTTGTTGCACTGCAATGTCATCTGGTGGTCAAATTCCAGTTGATTTTGGAGATATGCTTGCTTGTAGTGATTCAATAGTACAATTCCCAATTACAAATAATTCAAATAATGATTTAGTGATTTTTGGTGGTATTGCATTTACTGGTGCTAACCCTACTTATTTTAAAAATGATATAAATGTAGATGGAATTACAATCAAAAATGCAGAAACTAAGTTTTTTAATATTACTTTTTCTCCAACTGAAAATAAAACTTATAATGCAACTTTGGATTTATCAAATAATCAAAACTTAAAAATAATTTATGTTTTAAATGGAACTGGACACTTTATCAAATTATATTCATCGAATTTAAATAATGCAAAAGTTACTCCCGGTACTGATACAAAACTTTATGTAAGTGCTGATATCCCTAAATTATCTAAGCCAATAAATAATTTGAATGTATCAATTTTATTTGATGAAAACATTGTTGTATTTAAAAATGACACAGTTACTTCTAATTTAACAAATTGGAAATGGGATAAACCAACACAAATTAAAAAAGGTGATGGCAAACTAAGTGTAACTGGAAAAGGAGTTTTAAATTCTCCATTTAAAAGCGATTTATTTACTTTACCTTATACAATTTATTTAGGCGAAAAAGATAAATCTATTATCAGCTTACAGAATGAATCAACTTGTAGCACTCCAATTGACCTTGCAGTAAATATTGAAATTGATGGTGTATGCTCACTTGTAACTCGAAAAGTGGTTACTGGAGTTGGTGGATATTATTTAAATTTACCAAACCCTAATCCTGCTAGTTCTAATTCAAATATTTCTGTAAGAGTTCCAGTCGATTCTGATACTAAAATTGAAATTATCAACTATCTTGGCGAAGTAGTTAAAGTTCTTGAAAATAATGTTTTGAAAACTGGAGAGTACAAATATACAATCCCAACTGATGAACTTGGTTCAGGACTTTATCAAATTAGGTTTACTTCAGGATTTTACTTTGAAACTCAACAGCTTTTAATTCAAAAATAAAAGTGCTTAATAAAAAGAAAAGTGCATAGAAAAAAAGCGAGCTTTAATTGGCTCGCTTTTTTGTTAAATATTAAATGAAAAAATTATGATAGCAAACTTCTTGCAATTACTAATCTTTGAATTTCACTTGTACCTTCATAAAGTTCAGTAATCTTTGCATCTCTATAATATCTTTCCACATTAAAATCTTCAGTAAAGCCATATCCACCATGAATTTGAATTGCCTTATTTGCACAAAACGTTGCAGTTTCAGATGCTGATAGTTTAGCCATAGCTGCCTCTCGAGAATAATTATCTTTTCTATCTTTCATCATAGTGGCACGTAAAGTTAATAAAAACGATTGTTCGTATCTAACCCACATATCTGCTATCATCCATTGAATTGCTTGAAAATTTGCAATAGGTTGGTCAAACTGAAATCTTTCCTTTGAGTACTTAATCGAATCTTCTATACAAGCTCTAGCAATTCCTAATGCTTGAGATGCAATACCTAATCTGCCACCATCAAGAGTTACCATTGCTATTTTAAATCCTTTATTCAGCTCACCTAATCTATTTTCATCAGGTACAATTACATTTTCTAATATAATTTCAGTTGTTGAAGATGATCTAATTCCTAATTTTTTTTCCACTTTGCCTATTGAATAACCTGGGATACCTGCTTCTACTATAAAAGCTGTCAAGCCTTTTGTTTTCACTGATGGATCAGTAGATGCCATTAATACAAAATAATCAGCTTCCTGACCATTAGTAGCAAATATTTTAGAACCATTTAGCACCCAATTGCCATTTTCAATCTTAGCTGTAGTTTTGGTTGCACCAGAATCCGACCCAGCACTGGATTCAGTTAATGAAAAGCTACCGATTTTTTTACCTGATAATAATCCGGGTAAATATTTTTGTTTTTGCTCTTCAGTACCAAATCTATAAATTGGATCACACACAAGTGAAGAATGTGCTGAAATTATTACTCCAGTAGAGGCACAATAACGTGAAATTTCTTCAATAGCTATCATATACGACACAAAGTCCATACCTGCACCACCATAAGTATCTGGATAGGCTATACCCATTAGACCAAGCTCACCAGCTTCTTGAATTATTTCTTTAGGAAATCTGTGATTTCTTTCATTTTCACTTGCTACTGGTTCAATCTTTTCTTTTGCAAATTTCCGAACCATATCTCTAAGCATCAACTGATCTTCTGTTAGCAAAAAGTCCATATTAATTTACCTTAAATAATATTTTTTTTAAAATTGATATTAAAATATATTTAAAATTAGTTAATTTCAAAGACTTATTAAAGTAATTCGTTGAATAGTTTTTAAAATTGACACATTTAGCATATTTACATATTGTATTTGATACTAAATTAAATAAAACATATTATATGGAAAATCAAAATAATATCTCAGTAGGGCTTAAAAACCTAACTATGAAAGATAATTTAAGAAATAGATTAAGACTTTTTTCTGTTTTAATTATTTATTTTATTACTATTATGATCTTTATTTTGTTTTTTGACAAACTATTAATTCCATATTTTGTTCATGAAAGGGTAAAAGTAAAAGTACCACTTGTGGAAGGATATTCTTTTGACAAAGCTAAAGAAATTTTAGATCAAAATAATCTATATTATGAAGTTGTATCAGAACAGTACAATTCAAAATTGCCAAAAGGGGTAGTAATTAGCCAAAATCCTTCAGTTGGATTTATGGTAAAAAGCCATAGACCTATTTTTCTTACTGTTAGTAAAGGAACCGAAACAGTCGATTTAATAAATTTTATTGGTCAAAATTTGCGTCAAGTGAGAACTTCAATTAATAAATTAGGACTAAGGATTAGTAATATTGATTATGTTTTTAGTGAACAATATGGCAAAGATACAATTGTTGCACAAAGCAAACCTTATGGCTCTAAAATAGAATATGGTGATACTCTAAGACTATCAGTAAGCAAAGGTAAAGATGTCAATAATTTTGTACCAAATTTTGTCGGTGAATCACTTGCAAATGTGCAATCAAAATTAGAAACATTAAATTTGCGAATGGGTAAAGTTACATTTAAATATGATGAAACTTTTGTTGTGGGTACAGTTTTAGAGCAAAGTATTGTTCCAAATAGTACTTTAGTACCTAATTCTATAATTGATTTTGTTGTTGCATCAAATAGGAAGTAATATAATTTTACTTAAATGAATTGAAATCAAGTGTTTGGTATTTGCATTTCAAAGAGCGAATTAAGAACCCCACCCCTTCCCTCGCCCTAAAGATTTTAACAAGTTAAAATCGGGGAGGGAGAAAGAAATTCTACTGCAAAACCCCTTTGTTAATTATCAAGCACTTAAGTAAATTTTTTGCAGTATTTTGCAGTGAATTACACACTTTTTTTGCGTCACTCCGAATGAAAAGAGGAGTCAAGTGTTTGGTTTTGCATTTCAAAGAGCGAATTAAGAACCCCACCCCTTCCCTCGCCCTAAAGTTTTTAACAAGTTAAAATCGGGGAGGGAGAAAGAAATTCTACTGCAAAACCACTTTGTTAATTATCAAGCACTTAAGTAAATTCTTTGCAGTATTTTGCAATGAATTTACTTTTATTTAACTATTACAAAAAGTAAATCAAAGAACAAAGCACACAAATATGTATTATTGACGTGGGAATTATGGTTTTGTTGCAGGATAAAAGATCAACAATAATTCAGTATTTATTTATGAATAGTTGACAGTAGTCCGTTGTATAGTTCTCTACTTATTAACAATTTTGTATATGGAAATATTTATATGAATATAAAACAAAAATTTGGCAAAAAAATTAAAGAATTAAGATTAGCAAAAGGACTTTCTCAGGAAAATTTAGCTTTTGAAGCTGACTTAGATAGAACGTATATTCCAAGCATTGAAAAAGGTAATCGAAATATTTCCATTGTTGTAATTGAAAAACTAGCAAATGCTTTAAACATACCAATAGAGGAGTTAATGAAATTATGAATAAAGGTTTTGAAAATGAAAATAAAATATTTACTGCTCTTAATGGTAAACACTTTAATGAATTAAATCGTAATTTACAAAATTTGATTATAAGTTCTTTTAATAACCAAAATGGAACAATAGTTTGTATCAAAGAAGGAGGTAATAAGAAAAGTGATATTAAAATAAAAATAAATAGAGAGGAACATACTTTCTCAATTAAAATAGGTTCTGGAAATAGTGTTCATCAAGAACATGTGGAAAGTTTTGTAGAATATTTAGAAAAAAATTTTAAATTAGATAAATCAACAAAAAAAGATATATTACTTTTTATATGGGGTGATGGTACAGTAACAGGAAAGGGAAAGAAGGAAAATCGTATTTCTGCATCAGAATTCATTAAAAAATATCCTGAAAAAATTAAAAACATACAAGAACTTTTCAATAAAAGCAAACGAAAATTGATTAAAAGATTTTTAATTCAAGGTGTTAATAATAGTAAATCTATTGATTTTATTTACTATGGTGATGATAAAAATGGAATTTGCAAAAGTTCAAAGAATGTATTAAAATACATTATTGAAAATGAATCAAATGGAGCTATTTCAATCGGAAAATTAACTTTTCAAGCTTGGAATAGAAATATAAATGGTGGGATTGCTTCTGAAAATAAAAGAGGAGTTATTCAATTAAAATGGGGAACTATGAAACAAGACATAATGGATATAAAAGATGAATAAAGGAACTAAAGAAGGAAATATAGAAGAACTTTTATTTACTAAAAAATTAAATGAGAAGCAAGATCTTTCACATTGGAAAATTTTAGATTTGGACCCAAATGAACATTATGCAATTCATGTATTGTATCAAAAGTTTGGTAAAATTAATAATGAAAAAGTATGGCCTAAAGCTGATATTTTTATTGCAAAAGGTTTTATAAATGATGAATATATAAAAACCAAAAATTATTATTTAAATGAAGATGATTTCATTCAACATAATTTAAGTTATATTATAAATTCAGGAATTTCTATTAAAAGACCAGATTCAATTAATTTTCAAATTATAAAAATGAGTCCAAATACTTTTAAAAAAATATTTGTTAATAATATTTTGGGTGTTGGAGCTTCTATTTATTGTAATGATGAATCTGAATTTTGGAAAAATTCAGATTTATTAGTTGG
>JAYTXK010000253.1:0-3477 GCA_043743005.1 Ignavibacteriota bacterium | reverse complement strand
TTTTGATTTGAAATATTATGAATTGAAAAATATTAATAAAAAATAAAAACAATCATTACAAAATATGAACATTCCAAATATTAATGATATTTTATTAGCTCAAAAGAGAATAAAACATTTAATAAATAAAACTCCAATCCTAACTTCATCTCAAATAAATGAAATGACAGGTGCTGAGATATTTTTTAAATGTGAGAATTTTCAAAAAGTAGGAGCTTTCAAATATAGAGGTGCAAGCAATTCTGTTGCAGCTTTGAATAATGATGAATTAATTTATGGAGTTGCTACACATTCATCAGGCAATCATGCTCAGGCACTTGCTTTAGCTGCCAAGATTAAACATATTCCAGCTTATATAGTGATGCCTAATAATGCTCCAATTGTTAAAATAAATGCAGTAAAAGGCTATGAAGCTGAAATTATATTTTGTAAACCAACATTAGAAGCAAGAGAATCAACTTTAAATAATATAGTTGAAAAGACTAATGCAAAATTCATTCATCCATTCAAGCATTTTGAAGTAATTGCAGGACAAGGCACAGTAGCATTAGAAATATTTGATGAAATTGAAAAATTAGATTATATTATTGCTCCAGTTGGTGGTGGTGGCTTACTATCTGGTACATCAATTACAACTAAAGCAATCTCACCTAATACAAAAGTCATTGCTGCAGAGCCAGAAGCTGCTAATGATGCTTTTCAATCTTTTTATGGCAATAAATTAGTTCTCTCCGAAAACCCAAATACAGTTTGTGATGGACTTTTGACATCGCTTGGTGAAATAAATTACAGTATTATAAAAAGCAATGTTTCTGACATTTTTACTTGCAATGATAATGATATAATTCGCTCAATGAAATTAATTTGGGAAAGGATGAAAATAATTGTCGAGCCTTCGAGTGCAGTTGCTTTGGCTATAGTTCTTCAAAATAAAAATTATTTTATTGGAAAAAGAATAGCTATTATACTTTCAGGTGGAAATGTTGATTTGGATAAGCTCCCTTGGAATAATTAATCTATTTATTTAATAAGCAACAAAACTAACTACATTTGATGGAAATGGACTAATTGAAGGATAAATATTAAATCCTGTAATCTCATCTAAATATGTAGGTTTATATGAAGTATCTCCATATAAAATAATATAAACAGTTGAACCAGTAGGGTAAATATTATGATCAATAATTACTTGAGGTCTTAAATACAATTTATATCCATTCAAACTTGGAGAGCTTCCTGTAGTAGATGTAAATTGAAAATTTGAACTACTTACATTTGGCTTATTGCTTAAAAAATATCTGTATTGTTGGGAAAGGAAATTTGGATTGTTGTTATTAATAACTTCAAAGTACATTTGATTAGCCTTATTAATTGTATCTTTAACCATAGTTAATTGTGTGGCTGGCAAAGTAGATGGCTCTGTAATACTCAAACCAAATATTCTTGGCGTTCCAGCACCTCCAGTAAATGAAAAGCCTTGACTTATTGTTTTCACAAAGCCTGCTTTACTTATAGAAATATTGTAAGTTCCTTGAGATAAATTAAATACTTGATATTTGCCATTAGAATCAGTAGTAGCAGTAATTAGTGGATTTGAACCTTCTAAAGTAACTAATATTCCACTTCTATTTTCATATTTAACTCCAAATTCATTGTATGCAGTTATCCAGCCAATTAAATCGCCTTTTAGTCCATTTCTTTCAGAATTTTCTGGGTTTTCTGAATGTTCTTTATCACAAGAAGTTAATATAGCAAACAATATTAGAACTGATAATATTAGAGTTGAAAATTTCATAGTATAATTGGGGTTATGATTTATAATTTTTAACAGAGAAGTTTAATTTAAAATGTTATTGCTAAATTAAATAACTGCAATATAAATTTTAATATTAATTTAATATATTTCTTTGTTAGCAATTTGCAAAGTAACTAATCGTTATCACAATTTAATTTACTTCAAAAATCAGATATTATTATTTATTTTTATGCAATCCATTAACTCCTCACAAAAAGAAACTTATAAAATATTAGAAAACTTATCTTCGAGAAAACACAAAAGTGGGCTAATGCTACTTGAATCTATTGTTGAAGAAGTAGTAAAAAAAGAAGAATTTGATGTTACGGCTGGTAGAATTTGGTTGCTTGATGTTACTAATAATGCCTATAAAATATCTTATCAATTTGGAAATACAAAAGAAATTCCAAGTGATTTCTCATTAAAAATTAATGAGTATCAGATTGATAATTACTTAAATAAATTGATGAAAGAGCATACTATCCATGGAGAAGAAACAGATGAGCTGCTAAAAGAAAAAGGAATTAATTATTTTTATCTTGCTGGTATGGGTGAGATTATCAAAATGAGTAATGGTAAGTTTTTTCAATATGCTTTAGGATTTAGTGCCAATACTTATTCTAATGATTTTTATGAATCAATATCAATTATTAGAAGTCTGGCAACTGTAGCTCTTAGAAATTTAAACGAAAATGAAGAATTTAGTATTTTGAAATCAGATATTAAAAAAGCATCTGAATTGCAACGCAATCTTTTGCCTGATCATTATTTGGAATATAGAGATTTTAAAATATTTGGTTTATCGGCTCCAGATAGAGGTGTTTCAGGTGATTATTTCGATTATGTTCGTAGCACTTATGATGAAGAGGAACAATTAAGTATTATTATTTCTGATGCTGCCAGTAAAGGATTGCCAGCAGCTATTGAAGCCTTATTTGTTTCGGGTGCAATACGAATGGGTATGGCATTTGCCTCAAGAATATCGCATATTCTTTCAATTTTAAATAATTTGATTTATAAAACTTTCCAATCTGAAAAGTTTGTTTCTTTATTTTATGCTGAATTAACTGGTGCTTCAAATAGATTAGTTTTGTATGCTAATGCTGGTCATCCCTCACCAATTCATTATAGACCATCAGGCGATAAATTCCAAATGCTTGACCCAACAGGTCCACTTTTGGGAGTATTAGAAAATCAAAAATTCTTAGTTGAAAATGTAAGAATGTTGCCCGGTGATGTGCTTGTTCTTTTTACTGATGGTATAAATGAAGCCCAAGATGAAGAAGGTAACTTATTCGGTGAAGATAGAATTAAAGATATAATTAAAAAGTCTCATAATGAATCAGCTAAAAATATTGCTTACCTTATAATTGAAGAAGTTCAGAAATTTTCTACTCGATCTATTTATACTGACGACAAAACACTTGTTGTAATTAAAAGAGATTCAAAAGTTATTTAAAATACTTTCCCTAATATTTTAATTCATTTATAAACAAATCTACTGAAAAAGCACTTTGTTATTTATCAAGCACTTACGTAATATTTTGCAGGGGTCGATTGACCCTTTGCAGTGAATTACGCTATATTTTCTTCTGCAAAAAGATAAAATCAAAGAATAAAACACACAAATATGTATTATAGACGTTATTATCATAATAATATTACATAATATAATATTTTAA
>JAYTXK010000252.1:0-7900 GCA_043743005.1 Ignavibacteriota bacterium | reverse complement strand
TAAATTAACTAATATTAGAAATAATATGATGATTTTTAATTTCATTTTAGTAAACCTGATAGTCTAAAAATATAATAACAACAAAAAGGTTAAAATGTTACATAGGGAAATATTTATATATATCTTTACGATATAAAAATCTTAATTCAACAATATATCATATAGTTCTTTTTCATCAACATATTCTCCAGTTTTACCTTCTTCCATAGCTTTGCCTAATGCAACATCTTCAATATTATCTTTAATAACGTTTCTTAAAATAGGATTATCTTCTTTAAAAAAATCCTGCATTTCTTCTTTAACTTGTTCTTTTATTGATAATGTTTCTGTCATATTCTGCCTTTTATTTTTTTTGTTATTCACGAAATTAATTGAAGATTATTTTTAAATTTACTTAAAGCTTATTGAAACATTAATACTTAAGTTAGCAAAAAAATCAAGTATTAAAAAAAAACTACTTAATTTCTCAAGTAGTTTTTTTTAATCTTTATATAAAAATAATTATTATGCGTCTTTGGCTAATTTCTTGTATATCTCGTGATATTCTTCAGCTGTTCCTCTCCAGGAGTTTTCAGTATTCATACCATTTCTAGCTAAAGTTTCCCATTGTTCTTTGTTTTTATAAAGTACAAGAGCCTGTTTAATAGTTTTAATTAATTCAGCACCAGTATGCTCTTTCATTACAAGACAATTGCCTTCATTAGTTGATTCGTTGAAAGGTTCCACTTGCTCTGTAAGCCCACCAGTGGGATATACAATAGGAACAGAACCATAAACCAAAGAATACATAAAGTTCAGTCCAGAAGGTTCGTATTCAGAAAGTAACATATATATATCACTTCCAGCTTCAGTCAAGTGTGTAAGTTCGTCACTCAATTCAAAAAGGCATTTAAATTTATCAGGGTATTTAGCAGAGATTTTTGCTAATTTATCTTTTAATACTGGTTCGCCTTGTCCTAATAACACAAATTGCACATCTTCAGCAAAGATTTTATCAGCTTGCTCTATTAATAAATTAATACCTTTGTTATCTTCAACATTCGTAACCATTGCAATTAGTGGAGTTGAAGGACTATATTCCAAACCAAATTTATTAATTAAAGCAACTTTATTATGGTATTTATAATCCAAATAATCGCCATCATATTTTGCTTTGATAAAAGGATCTTTTTCAGCATTCCAAACATAAGTATCAATTTTATTAATAATACCTTTGAAATTTTCTCCTTTATCTTTTATCATAGATTCCAAACCATTAGCCATAGTTTTGCTTTTCATTATATCTTTTGCATAAGTTTTACTTACAACAGTAATATAATCAGCATAGTGAAGTCCACCTTTCAAAAAGTTTACTTGCTTTTTATGAACTAAGTTTTTCAATACATCTTCGCTAAATTCTAATAATTTTAAAATAGCCAGAGGGAAAACACCTTGATGATTAAAATTATGAATTGTATAAACTACTTTCGTTTTTTTGAATTGCTTTGGATAAACAGTTTTGATATAAATAGGAACTAATGCAGAATGCCAGTCATTGCAATGAATAATATCAGGGAACCAACCAAGCACTAAGCAAGTTTCAAGTACACTTTTGCAATAAAAAATAAATCTTTCAGCATTATCAGGATATTCTTTCCATGTTTTAGGGTCGTGATAAACCCCTTTGCGTGAATCAAAATAAGTAAAATTAGTAGTTATATATGCTTGAACTTTACTTCTTGGATTGTTAATCGAAGAAGATTTAATTGTTGCAAGTTCTTCTTTATCACCAACTGTAATAGGAACATTTTTTAAACGGTTTATTTCGTGAATTTTATTTTTTCTTTCAGAAATATTACCATATTTTGGCGACATTACTCTAATATCATTACCAAGCTCTCTTAAAGCTAAAGGCAGAGAAAAGGCAACATCACCTAAGCCACTCTCTTTTGAAAAAGGATAAACTTCACTTGAAAGAAAAAGTACATTGAGAGCTTTTGCCATTTTATTTTTTCGCTTGAGAGATTATTTTAAAATTAAAATCCTTAATCTACAAAAATACAAAAAAAAAATGAAATAAAGAAATGCAATTTTATAAAGGTATAATATTAACCAAAACTTAATAATAGAAAATAAATATTGAATTAATTGGGAAATTTATTTATTAATTAAGATTGAATTAACTTAATACAGTGTTTCTTAAGATTTCGGCTTGTCTTTTGTAAACTTCTTCTTGTTTGCTTAGTGGAAAAAATCCAACCAACCGAGAAAGAATCATTGAAGGGGTTTCGCCTGAAGCAATTGCAAAACAGCCATCTATCATTACTTGATATTCTTGCAATTCTTCATTATGTAGGTTTTTAAGTCTATCTGCAATAGGTAACCAAACTATATTTGCCATAAATATACCCCATAGAGTAGCAATAAATGCTGAAGCAATATGTCTAATTAATACTTGAGGGTCTTGTCCGGCAGATGCTAATGTAGAAATCAAACCCATCACAGTGCCAATTATTCCCATAGTAGGGGAGTAGCCACCTAATTTAGTAAAGAAACTGATATTTGCTTGATGTCTTTCATTGATGTGCATTATTTCACTATCGGAAATATTTGTTAGTCCTTGCGAATCAGCACCATCAATTATAACTTGTATCATTTTTCTTAAAAAAGGATTTTCTATTGAGTTTAATCTATTTTCAATTGATAAAATACCATCTTTTCTTGAAATTGCAGAAAATGCAACTATTTGTGATATGATTTCTTCAATATCTGTATTATGGTCAGAAAAGGTAATTTCAATAAGTTTTGGAATGCGTTTAATCTGTGCAAAAGAGCTACCAGCAAGACCTGCAGCTATAGTACCACCAATTACTATTATAATAGCTGGTAAGAGAAAAAGTGAGTGAGTAGAGCCACCTTCCCATAAGAAAGCTCCAAATATGGCACTTATGCCAATAACAATTCCGATAAGTGTACTTGAACTCATTTATAAATTTAACATTCTTATTTGAGAAAATCAAATAAAGAATTTTGACTTATTCTGCTACCTACTTGCAAAGTGTAATTTAATAGTGTTTCTTCACGTTTTAAATCCATAGCTACTTTAGCTACATCAGCATCATCAATATTTGATTTGAAGTCTTTTAATCGAATTTGTTCAGAACTCATTTGAGTTTGAATTGAGTCTAATCTATTGATTGTTACACCATTCTTAGCAGTTACTCTGTTTAATTCATCATACTGGTTGCCAAGTGTTTTTTGAAGTGTATTTAATTTGTCTTGCTCTTCTTTATTCAATTTATCGTCAGGAGTACGGATAATTCCGTTTTTATTAAATTGTAATAAGTTATAAACATCAATCATTGATTGAAAAATTTGAGTACCATTTGGACCAAAGGCAGCATCTGCTTTAATATTAATTACTTCACTTGTTTTTGGGTCTTTGTTTATAGTTCTATCAGCATTATTACCTTTAAAAATTACTTTCAAACCCGATGGATTATTTGCATCAGGAGTTCCTTGAATTATTTCAAAAGGTAATTCAGTTTTAGATCCAGCAGGTTTGTCCAATGAGTCTTTAGTTGTTTTGGTACCTGCAAGTAAAAAATGACCATTGAAATCAGTATTAGCTTGGTTTATTGCATCACCTAAGTAACCTTTGATATAGCTTGCAAGTACAGGTAAATTTTGTTGAACACCTAATTGTAATGATTCAGTAGCTTTTTCTCTTGTGGTTTGTACAATATCAGAGATACTTGCTAATTGATTATCTACAGCATAAAGCTCTTTTGTTGCCTGACCCAAAATACCTTGATAGCTATCAGATTGATTAATTTTTGCTGTATATTTTTTAATATCTACCACATCAATAGGGCTATCAGCAAGATTTATTATTTGCTTTCCAGTCGAAATTTGCAAGTCAGCTTTTGTTCTTCTTGATTGAATTTCACTTAAATTATTTTGAAATGCGTCAAATAATGTAGATGATGTTACTCTCATTTATTTACCTTTATAAGATTATCTACCAAGATTAACAATAGTATTTAAAATTTCGCTTGTAGTATTTATAACTCTACTTGCTGCTTGAAATGCTTGTTGGAATTTAACTAAATTAACAGCTTCTTCATCGAGGTTCACTCCAATTATACTATCTCTTTGATTTGTTAATTGTTGTGAAACTAATTTAGTTGTTTTTAATCCCTGAGCAGACTCTTGAGATAAAATACCAACACGACCAACCATTCCACTATAAAAATCACTTGGAGTGCTATTACCAATAAAATTTGCATCATCATTTATTCTTGCTATTTTAGTCGCAATATTGGCATTACCAGGCTCGTTTGGTTTATCTGAAATTGCAATATTTCTTGGCTTATTTAATATTTCATTAGATACTTGAATGTTGTTCGCATCTAATGTTCCAATTGCAGGCTCGAAAAATGATCTATTTGGAGGATTATTTGATTTGTCATCTAATCCATAACCATTTGTCATAAATCCATTTACTTTACCAGCCAAAGTTTGAACAAACTTATTCAAATCTGTAGCAACAGAAAAATTACCAGTTGAATCTTTGTCATCAAGAGTAATATTAAAGCTCTTCATTAGGCTCGAAAGCTTTCCGCTTTCAGGATTAATAAAATTTAAAACATTTCCATCTTTATCTAACCTTGCTAATTTAGCAGTTCGTTCGCCAGTATTTTTATTAACTTGCTCTATAACATCTATTTTATTGCTTTCATTGGAAGTAACTACATTCATACCATTCATAAACACATTTACTGTACCATCTGTATTTTGTGTTACATTCACATTGCCGAGTTTAGTTAGCTCTTCTAATTTAAGTTCTCTATTATCTACCATTGTTTGTGCATCAGAAGAAGCTAACGATTTGCCTCCACTAACTGATTTATTCAATGCAACTATTTGTTCTATTAAACCATTGGCAACTGAAACTTGATCTTTCAAAGATGAAAGAGCTTCGTTTCTTGTATCAGTTAATTGTCTTGAAGTCAGATTAATTCTATCTACTAGTGTTTGACCAATTCCAATTACATTCTCTCTTAATGCTTCACTCTCTGGTTTTAAAGCAAGTTCGTCAAATGAATTTAAAAACTTATTAGATAATTCGTTTAGTCCTGTATCAGATGGTTCAGCCAAAACTGATTCAATTCTTGTTACCATTTTCTGATCGGCTTCATAGCTTGACTGGCGTGACAAAGTGTTTCTTACTTCTTTATCAAAAAACTCTTCTCTAAATGTTCTTAATTTATCGCTAAGAACTCCAGTTCCTATAAAGTTTCCATAAGTATATGTAGGTGCAGTTTCGCTAAAAGTAGCTTCTCTTCTGGAATAACCCGGCGTATTTGCATTAGCAATGTTATTACTAGTAACATCTAATCCAAATTTTTGGCTTAATAAAGCACGCTTGCCAATTTCAAGAGAGAGCATTCCCATAATTATATACTCATTGAAAAAGTATTATTAATTATATTTGAATAATCATTTACTTTTTTAATAATTTCTTCTGTTTTGCCAAATTTTAATTTTTCTGCCATAGATAGATAGTTCTTACATTCGTCCAAATTAGAATTAATTCTAATCATACCACGAATAACACCAAACTTTCCACTCATTTGAGAAGCAGTTTCAACTGTTTCAGGTAATGTATTTGCACTGGTGCAAAGCATTCTTTTTAATTCATATACCTCATCATTAGGCATATTTTGACTGAATTCTTTTAATGAATTTACAAGTTCAATTGTAAGTTCATTTAGGTCTTCTTTCCTAGTAAATTTTTTCATATATCCCCCTATGAAATTTAATTATATTTTTACATTAAACATTTGGTGACCACCACCAACAAACATCATCATAATATTTTGAATACTACCTTTGGCTCTATTAGCCAAAACCCTATTAGTATTATTTAAGTTCTGCAAATTTGATACCAATTTCTTCATTGCAATTCTTAATCTTTTTATTTCAATCATTTCTTCGCCTTTGAGTCTCTTTTCAATACTCGATAGCTTTAAATTCATTGCTTGAATTCTCGATAATCCCATCCAATTCATCAAAAGTTTAATTCTTTTTTCCTCAGCTTCTCTTATGTTTTTAACCAAAGTATCTTGATAAATAGCCAACTGTTCAACTTTCATCATATCGAACTTAACTAAAGCATCTCTTTGTTCTTCTGCCAGTTTGGTTAATTTATCAATTAATTCTTTTTCGTATTTCAAAAAGCTATGTAATTTTGCTAACATTTTATTTCCTATTTATTATTTTGAAGCCAAAGAATTTGAAAATAAATCTTGAAATCTTTTTACTCTGTTCAAATATGAATTTGTTTCAGAAAATGGAGGAACACCTTTATACTTATCTACATTCCCAGGACCTGCATTATAAGCAGCCAAAGCCAAATTTGTATCACCATTATATTTATCAAGCATTTGTTTCAAATACTTTGTTCCACCCATAATATTTTCTTTTGCATTAAATGAATTTGCAACTCCCAAATCTTTAGCTGTACCATCCATTAATTGCATCAATCCTTTGGCTCCTGCACTCGAAGTAGCATTACTTCTACCAGCACTTTCAGCTGAAATAACAGCCTTAATTAAGTTTTCAGGTACACCATTTTGAGCTGATGCTTCTTTAATTATATCACTAAAACTATTTATTCTACTGTTCAATCTATCAATAAATGAATCACCTAATGGTTTTAAATTGCTACTTTTAGGCATTTTGTTAGATTTGAAATCAAATCCAGAACCACCTGGAGTAAATTGTCTAAATGGTTCAAGTTTTTCGCCACCAGTTAATTGTTCATATACTTTCTGTGCAATTCCAATTCCAGAGCCAACTTTTGAAAGTTCATCTGTAAATGCCATGTTAGTATAACCTTCCAAAGTATCTGCACCAAAAGTCATTTCACCATCTTCTCCACCCTCACCACCACTGGCTTTGTCTAATTTCATTCCATTCTTCATTTCTTTATATATCATATTCAAAAACATAGATTCAAATCCACGAGCAGCTTTAGCAAATTCTGCCTTTTTACTATCTGGAAGAGCAATTTTGCTACTTGGTTTTAAATCTGCAAATTTCGCAAGTTTCGCTGTTTGTAACATTTGCGAACTTTGAAATAATTTTGCTTCACTTAAATTTGAACTCATATTTATCTATTTATGTAATATATTAAAAAATAATCATTTTAGCAACAGTAATATCAACGTTATATATACAATAATTATTTTATTGTCATTTTGTTACAATATATTTTTTAAATTGTAAACTTTACTCAAATTTCTTTATTGTATAACTAATTCAGCTTGCAATGAACCCGATTCTTTCAAGGCTTGAAAAATTGCAATTAAATCTCTTGGTTTTACTTGTAATAAATTTAATGCTTCTGCAATACCTTGAACAGTAGCATTTTTAACTATAAATTCTCTAGCAGGAGTAATTTCTTCTTTTGCTTCCACACTTGCAGTTTCACCAATTCTTGGAGGCTTAATAGTAAATGGTGCTGGTTGAGGAACAATTACTTGCTTTTGAATTGATATTTCCAAACCACTATGTGCTATTACTGCAGGAAGTAATTCAACATTTCCTCCAACTACAACCGTACCAGTTCTTTCATTAATAACTACTTTTGCAGCAGGGTCGGCAATTACATTTAATGCTTCAATTCTTGCAATAGTCTGCATTACTTGCGCTTGTGTTTGAGTGCCAACTGCAATTTGTACTGTACTTGCATCTACAGGAGTTGCAGCATTATTTATTCCAGCTATGCTATTTATAGCAGTAGTTACCCTTGTAACAGTTGTAAAATCTGGTTGCTTTAGAATTACTCTAATTAGCTGGTTATTGATGAAAGTACCTTCCATATTTGCTGTTAATTGCAAACCATTTGGTACTC
>JAYTXK010000251.1:0-2225 GCA_043743005.1 Ignavibacteriota bacterium | reverse complement strand
TGAAGTTACAATTGAATCAATTGACAACGATGATTCAATTTTATTCTTTGTTCCATTAATCGTAAATGAAAGATTATTTATTATTTGTTGATTATAATTAATTTGCTTGATCCCACAGTCAACTTTTAAAGAATGATTAGTGCTATTAAATTCGCCTTTTATTTCACCGGGTATAAAAGAGATTAATCCAGGAATAAATATTTCCGAAATGGAGGGATGATTTTTAATCGATGCGTCGAATGAAAAAGATTGATTCTCTACAAAAGGTAAGGAAATACCTGTCTCATAACAGGTGTTAACATAATGTATTAATGAACCTTTAATTCCTAAAAAAGAATTTGATCCTTTGTAATTTAAATCAACTATTGGTGATCTAAAATGAATTTCACTGTTTTTATACGTGTCGTTAACAGCGAATGAGATAGAATCAAAGGTATATGATTTACCGTCTTTTGCTAAAATGAATTTATTTAATTGAGCATCTATATTTAGATTATCAAGTTGATTCCCCTTTATTTTTGCATTTAAATTTCCAGCTATTCGTAAGTCATCTTTGGTAATATTTAAAGCCTTCATATTTATTCCTTTCAGATTGAGATCAATTTGGCCTTGTTCTTGTCCCTTCTTAAATAAATAGTTTACATCCATTACCAATGAAGCGCTCGTATCTTCCAATGTAATTTTACTTTTGATTTGTTGATCCTTTATTTCTCCTTGAATTTGTGCATCATGGTACATATAATTATTAATCGAAATCATTTTAATAGCAACATCAAAATTCGATTTTAACTTTTCTTTCGTAAAACTATTTCCGTCTAAAGTTACTTTTAAAGTTGCTTTACCCACTGATTTTGCATTAGGCAAAAGTTTTGAAATATTAAATTCATTTAATAAAATTGTTGCTTGGTACAAAGTATCTTTCCCAAAATTGATGAAAGAATTCAATGCGACAGAACCTATTGGAGTGCCAATTGAAAGCTTACTATTTAAATGTGTTCGTGTACCACTTAATGAGCCGTTTAGAACAATTGAGTTTGGAATAAGTATATTTTTGCTTAATGTGTCTAACCTAATGAATGAATTTATATCTTTTTTTGTACTGAATAAATTTATATAAGGAAAATCAACTATTAACGCACTTGGCTTCGTTAAATTCTTTATTCTTCCATTTAAAATAAGTTGACAAGTTGGAGATGAACTTACTTTCAATGTTTTTATCTTGACGTCATCAATTTTTCCTGTAATTTGAGTGCTTAAACTTATTCTTTTATGAATTAGATTTACTTTTTTTTGATCAAAAATAGCTTTGTTAAAATATCCTACTTCATCAAGATCCACAATTGATTTTTTGAATTGTAGATCAAGTAAAATGGATCCAAGATCGTTTTCAATTGAATTAATAGATGAATATTGAAAGTTTGCATCTCCATTTATTTCACTTTTAGCACTACTAATATTTAAATGGGATACAATTGCACTATTTTCATTTTGATGGATGTCCGCAGAAATCTTCTTCAATGCAAATGTATCGTTAAGTAAAAAAGATAATTTATTTATATTTATCTTCGAAGAGTTGGAAGAAACGAAGAGATTTTTAAAATCACAAGAAAAATAATTGAACTTAAGATGTTCAGGAGTAAATGTTTTTTTATTTAGAAGTGATTCCTTACCACTCTGCAATTCAAAATTATTATTTTCAAGTGAAATCCTATTCCCGGAAATTTGAAATGAAGGAGTATTTCTTTGCCTAACACTCTCATTTGATTTTACAGAAGTGCGTTTACTAAAATTTATTTTTGATCTGGAATTATTAATTGTAAGATCAGAAAATGAATACTTATTTGTACTCAAATTAGTAGATAAATTATTTATTTCAAAATGGGGATAATCACCCTCATAAAAAAGTGAATCAGGAAAATTTTTATATTTTATCTTGACATCCTTAATAGCTAAATGATTAATAATAATTGAGGGTAGAAGCGTTGAAATAGTAGAATTTTTCTTTTTAGATTTTAACAGATTAAATGTGAGATCTGAATTATATAAGTTAATAGATCCCAAATGAAACTTCAGACTATCAAGATTCATTTCCTGAATACTAATGTCTAATTTTTTAAGGTTTGCATCTACAAATGTTCCTTGAAATTTATCATCTAAAAGAAAATGAATATTGTCTAAATGAATATTATTTATCCCTAAATTAATGGAGGATTTATTTTTAACTG
>JAYTXK010000250.1:0-11397 GCA_043743005.1 Ignavibacteriota bacterium | reverse complement strand
AGGCACAAATTATTATGGATTCACTTCTGATACACTTACTTGGTGCAATCCAGTATTTGATTACAAAGGTACTTGCCCTGCAAATGCAAAAATTCAAGTGTGGCTAAAGGCTGACCATGGACAATGGAATAACTTGGGTTATGTAGCAAATACTTCATCCGGCAATTGGCTAATTAATATTGATACCAAAGCATTAGGAATTGAAAAAGAAAAAATATATTACTTGGTCGCTTCAATGGATGTAGATAGTCCAAAAAAAATTAGTGATTTTGAACACGAACCTAATTACATTTTTTCTCAAGCAGCTGCAAATGTTGTTAGACCAATGTTTGCTCCTGATATAAATAGTAAAACTACATTAACCTATAATCTTAAGTTTTGTAAAGATGCTGAAATAATAGATTCAGTTGAAGTAACTAATACTGGGAATGATAATTTAGTAATTACTTATGCAAATTTATGGAAATTTGGAGATAAAGGATTTTCTTTTGTTGGACCAAACATACATGCCCCTTTAAAGCCAAATGAAAAAGTATTTTTAGTATTTAAATACAAACCACTACCAGGACAAAATGGATTTATTACTGATACTCTTTGGGTAAGTAGCAATGTGCTAAATGTAAAGAAAAATCCTTGGAAGATAGCAATAAATGTAAATCTTCAAGCTATAAAATTAGAATTTGATGATTTGAATAACAAAAAATTAGATACTATATTTTTCAAACAAGCCTGTGTTGGTAAAGCAGATACAGTATATATTAATTTAAAAAATATTTCGTCGATTGATTTTCCGATTGATAAAATTTACACAAGCAACTTGACTGACTTTGATTCAAAGCTTGCTGATATATCGAATTCAAAAACTATCACATCAAATGATTTTAGAAAAGTAATATTAGTTTATAATGATACTGATGGTAATTTGGCTGAAATAGGGACAAAATTATATGTTACCTCAAAAGATTGCTCTGAAGTCATTGATTCTATATTTGTTTTAATAAAAGTATTAAGAACTAAGTTAATTCTTGCTGATCCAGCAGATGTTGATTTTGTAGATACAAAAATAGGAACTACAAAATCACGTACAATTAGGATTATAAATACTGCAACTAATGGTAATGGAGCATATATTAAAAATTTCCCAACTATAGTTCCACCATTTAAGTTTATAAAAAGTAAGCCACCTATTCCTACTTATCTAAAAGCAGGTGATACTTTGTTTGTGAATGTTGATTTTACTCCAATAGCTGAAGTTGCTTCTTCTTTACCAACTTCATTAAGTTCAAATTTGACGGATACTACTTGTGATTTTAATTTTCCATTTACATTGAAAGGCAATGGAATTAAGTCATTGATTAATTTTCCAACAGATACTATAAGATTTAAACCACAACTTTACTGTGAAAGTAATCAAGATATTTCAGTTCCAATTGGCAATGATTTAAATTCAAAATCAAGTTTTTCGATTTTAAGTGAAAAAATTGTTGGACCTCAGGCAGGTGCATTTAGAATTACACAAAGTATAAATAAAAAGACTCTGAAACCGGGTGAAAATGATAATTATCATATTACATACAATCCACTTAAATCAATGACAGGTATAAGTAATGCTACTCTTGAAATATATACTGATGATGATTTGAATAAGACTATAAGAGTTTATTTGAAAGGTGAAATGGAAGGCTTGAAGATGTCGATTGACAAGCCTCAGCCTTTAGATTTTGGAGATGTACCTATATTCTCTACAAAAAATGATAATTTCACTGTAACTAATAATGGAACTATTGGAATTGTAAAACCAGCTAAAAGAACTATTATTTCAATAGTAGCCAAACCAGAATTAGTTTTTACTCCAACTTTTGGCGGTTTGGTTGTAAATGGTGGTACTCAGCTATTCAATGTAGCTTTTACACCAACTGTTGCAGGTCCTTTTTACTCAGATGTAAAAATAATATTTGGAGGTGCTGACTGCCCAGATACTTTGTTTTATTCAATAATAGGTAATGGACTTTTAGGTTCTGTAAGTATTAGTGGCACTTTGGATTTTGGAATTAAAACTCCCTGCCAAAGCGAAACAGGGAAAGTAACTATTACAAGTACTGGTACTGCTCCAATTATGCTTGATACTGTATATATTCAAGGTGGAAATGCAAATTTGTTTAGCTTAGGTACAAAAATTACAAAAGTACCATTGAAAAAAGGCGAAAGTGCTGATGCTATTGTGAATTACAATCCTAAAGGTAAATCTTATGGAATTAAATCTACTCAAATAGTAGTACTAACTACTGCAAATGGAAAACAAGACACAACTAAGAGAAATGTTATTATCGAAATAATTAGTGGATTGGACTTAGTTCCAGATAATTTAGTTGATTTTGGTTCAGAACCTATAAATTTTGATATTTTTAAAAATGCTTCCCTAAGTAAAAGCCCTAAAGCAACATGGAACTTATCAATAGAGCAAACTCAAGCTTTGAAAACATATTCTAACATTTTTAAATTTGATAAAACAAAAATAGATAATTATAATTTTGGGTTAATTAATCCAATAGCAATCACAGCTAATGGTCTAACAAATCAGCTATATGTTGATACGCTTTTTATACCATTTATTATGAATAATGATTGTAGAGATACAGTATTTTTTGCTTTAAAATTTAATGCAGTTCCTGCTGCATCTGTAAAGCTAAGACTTTTAAATAGTATGCTATTAGATCCAGAAGATGCTGTTTCTAAAATACCAATTTATGCAGTTATTTCAAGCGGGATTGATACAGTAAAACAAGCTACTTTCGATAATATTAATCTAACTTTTGATCAAAATATATTTTATCCAACAAGTGTAAATAAAGGTAAAATATTAAGTTACAAAGCATTAAATGGTATAGTTACTTTAAGTATAAAAACTGATTCTACTATGCTTACTAAGAATGAAACTCTTCTGGCTGAAGTACTGGGCAAAGGTCTATTGGGACCAAAAGAAACAAGCTCAATCATATTAGATAGTGTTATAAATTCACAAAAGAAATTAATTAGTAAAGTTGATACCAGCTCTGGGATTATTACAATTAAAATTTGTAAAGCTGGTGGTAGTGATAGGCTGATTAATAATTCAAGTGCAATGAAATTAACTGACTTATTATTAAATGATTATATAATGATTGAAGCAAATGTAATAGAAATTGGTAAACATAAATTAGAAATTATAGATGCAACAGGAGCTTTGATTAAAAAATATGAGTGGGAACATTTTGTTAATTCTAATCCTATTTATAATTTTGAAATACAGTCTGATAAATTGACAAATGGTGCGTATTTTATAGTATTAAGTTCGGAAAATAGAACAATATCAAAACCATTTTTCATAAATAAATAAATTTTCTTAAAATATATAGTAAATTAAAAATGAGATTAATTAGAAATTTAATTTTAGTGTTTTTTGTAGCTTCGTCATTATATTCTCAAAAGAATATTAATTCAACTTATTACGATGATAAAGCAGAGCCATTATATAAAATTGGTATTTATGGTGGATATAATATTAATATGCACTCAGCAAATTTTAGAGAGTTGCCTGGATTCCCTAATTGCTGTAGTGGATTTACATCTGGAAGTGGTGGTGGGTTCAATTTTGGTGGACTTTATGAAACTAAAATCAATGATAAATTGGATTTTTCTTTAAGATTAGGTATTTCGGTTTTAGATGCAAGTTTGAGTTTGACAAAAGCAATTGGATCTACTCTTGTAAAAGATGTAAATAACCCAAATGGAGCTGAGCCAAAAAGTGTTATGGTAAATTATAGTATTGATTCCTACTTGCAGCTATTTAATATAAACCCAATGGTACAGTATCATGTTACTAATAATTTTAATTTGCTGGGTGGTTTGAAAATTGGCTATATGTCAGGGAACTTCGATCAAAAAGAAGTAATAACTGAGCCAAATAATGTAGTATTTAAAGCAGAAAATTCACTTGTAAGAAACCATTCAATAGCTAATGGCATACCTGATTTGAATAAATTACAACTGTTTATGAATTTTGGTGCAGGCTATCTATTGCCACTTTCTAAAAGTATATTTGTACAGCCAGAAATAATGTATAATTTAGCTTTGATGAATGTATCTTCAGTTAGTTGGAAAGCAAATCACTTGTCTATGAATGCTGCTTTCAAAATGAATATTTATCCTCCAAAAATTATTAGATACATTAGAGATACAATTGTAGAAAGAGATACTACTATAATAGAAATAGCTGGATTGAAAGAAAAAGAAGTTAAATTTTTAAATTATAAAATTACCAAAACAGCAGAGGAATTTCCCGATGCTATAATGGAAAAATATAAAGTATTGGAAAGATATGAAACTAAAAAGCCTAAAACTCTTAATATATCTACAGATATAGATTATTATGCTATAAATAGTGATGGTACAAAGCAAAATATCCCAACTCTAATAATTGAAGAAACTGAAGTAGCTGAAAGTTTTCCATTATTACCTTATGTGTTTTATAATAATGGGGTAAGTGATTTGAATTTAACAAATCTTAATTTACTTACAAAAGAGCAGGCAATAAATTATAATTTAAATTCATTGAAATGGAACACACTCGATATTTACAATGAAATGCTAAACATTATTGCATTTAGAATGAAACAATTTCCTAATGCAAAAATTACAGTTAGTGGATGTAATAGTAATCAAGGTTTGGAAGCTGGTAATTTGAATTTGTCATTGGCTCGTGCTGAAGAAATTAAAAAATATTTGGTTGATATTTGGGATTTGCCTAAAGAAAGAATAAATATTAAAAAGCAAAATCTTCCAACAAATGCTGGTAGAAGCGAAGACCAAAGATTGCAAAATGAATATCAAAGAGCTGAAATAATCTCAGATAAGATTGATATAATAAGACCAATTGAACTTAAAGAAATTAGTAAAACTTCAAATCCTCCTCTAATTACTATCGAACCAAGCATAAAATCTGATGCTGGTGAATACAAATGGCAAATGGATTTGAGTCAAGATGGTAAAATTATAAGGCATTTAGATGGAGCTAATTCAACTAATAACTTAGATTGGAAAGTGCTTGAAGAGCCTACTCCAAAATTGGAAACTCCATTAAGTATTAATTTATCAGCAAAAGATAAATATGGAAATGAAAATTCTTCTCAAAAATCTATTTCTATCAAGCAATTGACTATTAAGAAAAAAAGAGAAGTATTGAAAGATGATAAGAAAATTGAAAAATATGCTCTGATTGTATTTGATGTGGACAAAGCAGAGCTAACGGAACTTCACAAAACTATATTAAGTGAAGTAAAATCAAAAATTTTACCTAATTCAATAGTTACTATAGCTGGATATACTGATATAACTGGAACTGCTGAATATAATGCCAACTTGGCTAATCGCAGGACTTTAGAAGTGCAAAAGTTTTTGGGTGCAAGCAAGGCTACTTTGCAAGCAATAGGTAGCTCTGAATTGCTTTATGATAATTCTACTCCACAAGGAAGAAGTTACAGTCGAACTGTAAAAATAACAGTTGAAACCCCTATTAAATAAAATTATTTTTAAAGTATTTTTTTAAATAAATTAAAATAGTTTGTAACCAAATTAATGTTTACTGTGTCTTTAGTAATAAAGGCAGTTGTATTTTTCAAATTATATTTTTTTAAATGAATTTAGATAAGCTAAATATTAACAACCAAGACTTTGAATTGGAAGAAAATATTGAAGCACTCAAAAAAGGAAGTGCTGAAGCTTTTCATTTTTTATATAAAAAATATAATAAGAATGTTTATAGATATTGTATTAGAATGTTGGGTGATGAAACATTAGCCAAAGATGCCTTTCAAGATACTTTCACAAAAGTCTTTGAAAACCGATTGAATATGAAAGGAAATAACTTTGGTGCTTGGCTATTCACTATTGCACGCAATGTATGCTACAATTTATTAAGGCAAAAAAAGGAACATAGTAATTTTGATGAATTTGATGAAAAATCAAATTCTACTTATGGTTTTGAAAATACATCTAATAATGATTATGGAATAAAAAAAGCAGTAGATGAAGCTATAGCTGCTCTTCCAGTTAGCCTTCGTGAAGCAATACTTTTAAGAGAATATGAAGAATGTTCTTATAATGAAATTGCTACAATATTATCAATTGATGTTTCACTTGCAAAAGTGAGAGTATTTAGAGCAAGGGTTTTGCTCAAAAAGATGTTAAATTCTATAGCGAAAGAGATAAATGAATCTAGATAATTTAATATCGAAATATGTAGATGGTGAATTAAATATAGAACAAGATTTGGTTCTTAGAGATTTGATTTCAAATGACAAAGATGCAAAAAATACTTTTGATGATGAGATTAACTTGCATTATCTTTTAAAAAGAGATTCCAATTCAATTAATCTTCCTTATGAATTTGAAAATTATACTGATAGCTTATTTGCAAATCAAATAAATGCAAATGAATCATTAGATAATGAATTTAATTTAAGAGCTGTTTTAAAAGCTGATGCTTTATCAATTGAAATTCCTTATGATTTGGAAAATCAAACTGAAGATATGATAAATGAAAAATTTGTTGCTTCAAGTATTATAAATTCTGATTTTGATTTGAGCAAAAAGCTAAAAGAAGATGCAAATTCAATTGAATTACCAAAAAAATTAGAGTCTCAAACTGAAGATATGATAATGATGGGGATAATGAATGCCAATCCTATCATTTCAAAAATTGAAAAAGTACAAAAAAATAGATTTAACTTTAGATATGTTTCTATAGCTGCAAGTTTGTTGCTTTTCCTATCAATTTACAATATAGATGATAGCTTTAGAAATAACCTTAGTTCGTTGGTAAATAATAAAGTTATAAGTGAAAATATCAATAGTGAAAAGTTAGTTAAAAGTGCTATCAGTAATAAAAACTCAAATATAAAGTTAGCTCAATTAGATTACATTCCAATTGAATATACTGAAAAAAGTAATTTTTCATCAAAATTGATAATTGACGAACAAACTTCAGCTTTGATTAATCAAAGTTTTGATAGTCCAATTATAGAATTGCAGTTATCAGCAAATGATAATCAAATTAATCAAAAATTAATTAATTTGAAAAGTGAAATTAAAAGTTCGCCAAATACTAATATTAGTAATTATGCAAATAATCCTGAATTTAATTTAAATAGATTTGGAAATAGTGAAAATAACACAATTAAAGATGTAGAATTTACTACTACTTTAGGTATAAGCCAATATAATGACAAAATAGACAATGTTAAGAATTTGGTTTCTAATAAATATGCTCAAAGTATTGCATATTTTATAGATGAAAATCAAAAAATTGGATTTGAAATAGGTGTTACTGATTATAATTACTTAGCTCATAATACTATTCACATTCCAATTACTTCATTTAATGAAAAAAGTAGTCATATTAGTATATTAGAACCAAACAAAGGTGATAATAATTATATTACTGCAGTAGTAGATGCAAATAAAAACAATAGTATTTATTCAGGTTCTGTTTTTTATGAAAGAAAGCTATTTAATATAAATAATATTGATATTTCTTCAAAATCAGGACTTGGTGTATCAATGAATGGCTCTTTAATTTTTGAAAGGATTACTGCAAGATATAAAATATTTGAAATAATATATTTAAATGCTGGAATTGATGCTTCATTAAGTAATTTTAATTTAGAAGCAGCAAATTACAACAATTCACAAATGAACAAATCGCTCTCATTTGTATATGGATTTCAGATAAAATTCTAAAAATCACTGCAATTAAGTATAAATTATTGAAAATTTATAAACAAAAAAATATATAATACTTCAAATATTCAAAAAAAATCTTATATTTGAGTTTGGTACTAACTAATTTTAAAAGATAATTTCGGAGGGCTACATGAAATTGTTACGTGTTTCATCATTATTTCTATTCTCTTTTCTTGCATTTAGCTATATAAAAGCAGCAGAAACAGAGTTCGTCAATCCTAAAAGTAATTGCGATGGTATAAAATATTTTAAAAGCATAGGCGAAATAAAGCCTAAAGATAAAAATAATAAATTACAAGCTGTTAAATTTACTATTATAGATTCACTTGCAAATAGTTTGTCATATTTAAACGACAAACAATCTCCATTTGTTTGGGATGCTGTACATAATCATTTGGTTACTATAAAGCGTGGGTCTCACGAAGTTACTGAACCAGATTATAATTCATCAAATTCAAAAAATAATTTATTTATCCGTACTTCAAGCAATCTTGGCAAAACTTGGGCTCCACCATTAAAAGTTTATGATAAAGATTTTTGGAAATTTGGTGAAGCTCGTTTCCCATCTATTTCAGTTGCTTATGAAAATAATAAACCATTCTATTATATGACATTTGCTCTAATTATTGAAGCTCAAGGACTTTGGAAAGGATGGGGGAATGGAATTTATGGTAATATTAATGGTGCAGATAATCCTGTATGGTCTGCAAATGAAAAATTCACTTCAAATGGAAAAGATTATAAATGGGGACAATTCTATTATACTGCAACAAATCAGCCTTCATATTCAGCTTCTGATGCAAAACTAATGGGCTGGCAAAAAGATGGTACGATTAATATTTTTGCAGTTGGTGGTGCAGCACCTACTCCTATTGGTTCCAAAACTGATAATAACAATTTTGCATTTAGGAAAGTAGTTGATTTTGATGACCAATTAAGCACTTATGCGATTCCACCAACTTGGAATAGTACAAAATTCGATCCTGTGGATACAACAACTAGTCGTTCAAATGAACTAATTGGATTCAAAAAAGACGCTTCTGGCAAAATGTATTTTGGAGTATTTGGTAATTTTAATGGTACAAAATCAGACTCTGCAAGAAACGAATGTGGTGTTTCTACTTCTTCTGATAATGGCACTACTTGGTCTGAATTTGAAATATTCCCTTATCAATTAATTAGAGACTATGTAACTAAAACATATAGCTCAATTAACCAAACAAATTTCTTTATGGCATTTTATTCTAAAGATTTAGTTGTGTTTGATAATGGTGATTATAGTTATGTAGTTAGCTTGATAGAAGGAGCTAATAATAGTAAATTACCGGGTGAAAGACAACACATAGCACTAGAACTTTACAAAGAAAATGGTGTATTTGGAGTAAGAAGTATCTCTAATAGGCTCTCAGCTGGAACTATTAATTTATATGATCATAATAAAAGTACTTTTGCTACAAATTCTAAAGATTATGAATTGCAAGCATCTCGCTCTGCTGATGGTTCTTATTTATTAGCAAAATGGGTACATTCATATTCTGAATACCCAACAGATACTACTTTCAGACAAGCAAGTTCGGATATATTTGCTTCTTTGAGAAATAGAGGTTCAAATGTATGGACAAAACCACAAAATATTACAAACGATAGTGATGCTGCTGCAATTCATATTGGAGTTTGGATACCTGATTTATTACCTAATGACAAAAAGAATATTCCAATTTTGGAATGTACTGGTGCAGGAAGTACTTCACTTCAAGAGCTTGCGAGTTATTTAAAAAAACAATATGTTATGTTTGGTAATTTTGATGCTGATACATTTACTGATGTAAATGATGAAAAAATCTATGAAAACAACCTAAATGTATATCCAAACCCAAGCAATGATAAATCAACAATTACATTTAGTTTGGCGAATGGTGCTTCCCTTGATTTAACTATCACTGATATGGCTGGTCGCAATGTTTATTCGCAAAATAGTATTAGCGGGCAAGCAGGCTTAAACGCAATATATTTAGATACTAAGAAATTTGAAAATGGAGTTTATTTAGTAAATCTAAACTCAAACAATATTAAACTGACACAAAAATTAAACGTTATAAAATAAAATAGGTAAACTCTAGGAGAATTTATGAAGAGAATTTTTTCTATATTACTTTGTATTGGCATCTTGATCATACCAATATCAGCAGATGCTGGTATATTTGGTATTCTAAGAGGAAAAGTAAAAGATGCTGATGGAAAGCCTTTAGCGAGTGCAATAGTTAGGGTAAATGGTACTAATAGAGGTGCAAATACCAAACTTGATGGAACATATCAAATTAGTAACTTATCGGCTGGTAAATATGAAATTCAAGTAACTTATATTCAAAAAGATACTGCAAAAGCAACAATTATTATTAGTGCAGATAAAATAACAGAACAAGATTTTATTGTTGGCGATAAAACTGCTCCTACAATTATTGTAACTGCTAATAAAGTTAATATGGGGGCAGTTGGTAGTGGTTCAGATATAGGCACTCGTGAGGCAACATCAATTGCTGGTACAGGTGGTAATCTTGGGATTTTATCATTTTCTGCTGGGGTTGTATCAAGTGGGTCTGGCTTTGAAATTCGTGGTGCAAGAGCATCAGAATCTTCAAATAGACTTGATGGTATAGATATAGGAAATCAATTCTCTGGTGGAGTTGGCACAAATGGAGCAAGCTACTATCCAGCAGCATCTGCCTTTGCAACTGAAGAAACACAAGTATTAACTGGTGGCTTTGGTGCTGAATATGGAGAGGCAACAGGTGGTATTACAAATTCAGTCTTAAAAACAGGTAGAACTGATAGATATGAAGGCTTTTTGGTCTATAATACAGATTTATCTTCATTAAATGGTTCTCAAGCAAGTGGATTACTTGTTCAAAAAGTAGGTAATGATGTAAAAGCAGTGGAAACAGGACAGGGAGCTAAGCTACAAGGCAAAGGAATGAATAATATAGAATTTGGTTTTGGTGGTTATGTGCCAGGAGTAAAGGGCTTGACTTTTTATTTGAGTGGTGTGAACAAAACAGAAAAATATAGAAATGCAAGTTATAAAATTTTAGACCCATTGGGAAATAATTTAGGATTGCTTGATAATACTGGAGTTTGGATAAAACAAATAACAGCAAGAATGAAATATAATATTAGTGATGATATTGATTTGGTATTAGGTGGAAACTTTGGTTTAACTTCTTATGAAAATGGTGGTTGGGCTTGGCTTTATGCTACAGACCCAGGTATAATCAATGGTGTTTCTAATGGAATTACAGAAAACAAAGCCAAGCAACAAGTTACAAATCAAGTAGTTAATAGTGCATTTGCAAGAATTAATCATAGATTAGATGATGAAACCAATTATGAAATAAAATTATCAATGACTGTAAATAATGATGAAAATGGTAGAAGAGTTAGTTCAGGTTCACCATCTTATTTTTCAGGTTTTGATATTATGCAACCTGTTGATGTACACTCGCCTGGAAAAGATGGGAAATTTGATTCTATTCCAGATCCAAATGTACAAGGTAAATCTATTGAAAGAGGGAAAAATAGAGCTATGGATATCTATGAAGGATACTTTGGAAGTAACAGTAG
>JAYTXK010000249.1:0-1588 GCA_043743005.1 Ignavibacteriota bacterium | reverse complement strand
TTTCAAAACAAATTTATTTTTATATTCTGGAATACAAGATATAGTAAATATTAAACAGATTAAGAGTAATGAATTTATTATTTTTGTTGTTTTGTTCATTTTTTAAAAGCCTTCTGTTAGTGGTTTTTCTTCTTGAGCTTTTATTAAAATATGCTTTTCGGAAATGCTAGCAAAAATATAATACAAGCCGGGTACAATAATTACTCCAAATATAGTACCTAAGAGCATTCCACCAGCCGCTGCAGAACCGATGGTTCTATTTCCTATAGCACCTGCACTAGAAGCAAACATTAGTGGAATTAATCCAGCTATAAATGCAAATGAAGTCATTAAAATTGGACGTAATCTCAATACAGCACCATTAATAGCAGCTTCTATTACAGTTTTTCCTAAACTATGCTCTTGAACAGCAAATTCTACTATTAAAATAGCATTTTTACTTAATAACCCTATTAACATTATTATTGCTGCTTGAGCATATATGTTATTTTCGAGGTTAAAAATCATCAAAAAGAAAAACGCACCAAATATTCCAATTGGTAATGATAGTATAACCGGCAAAGGTAATAAAAAGCTTTCATATTGTGCTGAAAGAAGTAAATAAACAAAAAGTAAACTTATCAAAAAAATATAAATTGATTCGTTATTTTCATTTGCTTGGTCTTTTGAGGAGCCAGCCCAATCATAAGAAAAACCTGATGGTAAATGCTTTGCAGCAACTTCTTTAATTGCTTTAATTGCCTCACCACTACTATAGCCTTTGGCTGGTTCACCATTTATCATTGCAGAATAATACATATTATATCTTGTTAATTGCTCTACTCCATAAACTTTTTTCAAAGATACAATTGTTGAAAGTTGGACCATTTCTTGATCAGAGTTCTTTACATATAATTTAAGTATATCTTCAGGATTTACTCTATATTGAGGTAAGGATTGTACCATTACTTTATATAGCTGTCCATATTTGATAAAATTTGTAGCATATTCACTACCCAAAAAAGTTTGTAAAGTATTTAGAATATCCTCTACTATTACTTTCTTTTGAGCTGCTTTATTATAATCTATATTTACTAATATTTGAGGAAAACTTGCATCAAAAGAAGTAAATGTATTAACTATTTCTGGTCTTTTATTTAATTCTTTTGAAAAAGAATTTGCTAATTCTTCGATTTTTTTAAGATCAGCATTTCCAGTTTTATCTAAAAGTCTTAATTCAAATCCACTTGCATTCCCATAGCCTGGAATTGGAGGTGGGGTAAAAAAACTGATTTTTGCATCTTTGATATGTTTAGTTTTTTCAGTCATCAAATCAATAATATCTTTATCAGATTCTTTTCGTTGATCCCATTTTTTCAAACTAATTAAAGCCATTCCATAATTAGCACCTGTCCCGTCATTTAAAAGGTTCACGCCTGATAATGTTGAAATTGAGTTTATTTCCTTAATTTCTTTAGTTTTCTTTTGAATCTCATTGATTACTTCATCAGTTCGTTCAAGAGTTGATCCTGAAGGGCAAGTAATACTTGCATAAATTGTACCTTGGTCTTCATTTGGAATAAAGCCTGTAGGCAACTGTTTTCCAGAC
>JAYTXK010000248.1:0-12144 GCA_043743005.1 Ignavibacteriota bacterium | reverse complement strand
CATTTAATCTTTTTGCTTTTTCGTAAATAAAATACCCACCACCTATTGCACTTCCTTCACTATCTTTGTAAAAAGAAGAAGTTGTGATTAAAATATTTTTCTTTTTAACCATTTGAAAGTCCATTTACCAAAATTAAAATAAAATTATAATAAGATTTAACTCATTTCAATTAACAACACTTTAAGTTAGCTTTTGTTACAAAAAATAATTGTTAAATTACAAAGAAGTTAAAAAATATTAATAAAACTATCTAAATTCAAAATAAACGTATAATAAAGAAACATAAAATTTTCAAATAACGATAAACAATGTCATACTTGATATAGTTTAGGAATATTATTTATTACTTTAATAGCTTTTTCAAAGTCAACACCAATAGTATCAAAATACCATTTCATGGATTCATATCTTGGAGCGTTATCTCTAATAACTAATTTTAATGCTTCATCTCTGGTAATCATACCTTCTCTAATTTGATTACTTCTAAAAGTATCATTTTCGGAGAAACCAGCAACAGTGTAATAAATATAATTATAAAAAGGAGCAGTTCCATCACCAATTCTCCAAGTGGATTTAGTATCTGGAGCTAAGTCCCAATTATATTCATTTATCAAAGTATCTTCAATTTGTTTTTCATCCCATTTGATATAGTCGAAAAGCTCAAAGTAATCATTTCTAGGTTCAGCATAATATGAATAAAATGAACTCATAGTATCAGGAATTGATGAATTGAGGTATGAAGGATTTAAAATAAAGTTTCTCATATAAAATGAAATCATTTTTGCCTTATTACCCAAACTTAAATAATCGATTCTCTTTTTATCAAAGTTATGTTGAATACCACAGAAGCCTGATTTGAAGTCAGTATTTTCAAGTCTATTCATACTCCAGATATTAAGTTTTAAGCCTGTTTCACTTTTAAGTTTATTCATAAATGCAAAAAAGTGTTTATCTCCAGCCATAAATAGTGGAATAATACCTAATTCTGGTCTTTTTAGCCAAGCTTCAACATTTAATTTGATATTATGTCTTTTTTTTCTAATGTCTGCAGATACTAATATATTTTCAATCCCAAGTTTGCCACATATTCTAGCTATGTTCCTTCTTGCAAGATCAGTTACCATTCCCCAATCATAAGTAAATGTAATTGGTTTTAGTTTTAATTCATTTACAATTAAATGCATACCATAGCTACTATCTCTACCACCACTAAATGCAATCAATGAATCGGGTTCACCATTTGAAGACCTATATCTTTCAATTTTATCAAATAGTTCTTTTTCTCTATTACCTTGACTTTTTTGAATATAATTATTACAAATGTTGCATACACCACTATTATCAAATGATATAAATGGGAAAGTATGTGGTAATAAACACTTAGTGCAACGTTTTATCTTATTTGCTAATTCAATATTGTATTCTAAATGGTTTGATAAATCTTTTGATATGATATTACTATTAATAATATTATCTTTTTTAGAAAAATTCTCAATTTTCAAATTAATATCATTTGTTAGATAAGAATATTTTATAGAATCTTGACTAAAATCAAAATCAGTTTTTACAAATGTTTTAAAGTTAAGAATTAGACCAGATAAAGGTTTTATCCATTTGATATTATCAAGTTTAAAATTTGAAGTTGATTGCACAAATTGAGAAAGAATATATTTTTCAGAAGCAAAGGAAAGGGTTTCATTTTTGTCATCAAAACAAATATATAAAGAACCATTATTAGTAGTTAAAACAAAATTATCAGAATCATTTGACATAATTGCAAGTGAAGCAGTCCCTTCAAACTCTTTAAACATTTTCTGAATTGAAGAAATGTAATCAGTATCTTCATTTAAGTTTTCTCTTAATAATCCTAAGATAATTTCAGTATCAATATCATAATCACGTTTAATATGTTTATGCGATTCAAATAGTGAATCTACATTGGTACAAATTCCATTATGTATGGCAACAAATCCATCTTTTATAACAGGTTGGTTATTGTAATTAAGTTCTTCGCTACCATTAGTTACAAGTCTTGAATGACCAATAACAGAGAAAGGTAAATCTAAATTATTAGTTTCTCCAAAACTATTGTCTAAAAAGTTTTCATATTCTTTAGATTTTAACATTTGACTTGCTGAAATTTTATCTTTATAAACATTAATGTTAAGATTATAATTTATAGCAATTCCAGCAGCTTCCTTTCCTCTTGATTCAGATAAAATAAATAATTTACTTATTTGACCTTTAAGAGTATTTAAGCTGTAGCTATTTGATTTTGATATTATTCCGAAAATTCCACACATAAATTTTATTTATCTAAAAATCAATTTATTAAAAGTAGTTACTGTACCATTTCTTACAAATATAAAATATGGAGTATCATTAATTAACGTAAGTTTAGTATCATTTATTGTTTTATTATGATATGAGTTAATTTTTTCTCCTAATTCATTATATATTATAATTTCATCATAAATCAAATCTTTGTCTAATATTTGATCTTCTTCTACCGACATAGGTATTGCTTTTTGGCAGAATTGCCAGCTATGCAAATACTGATTCGCTACTGCAACTCCTGTAGCTCCAGTTATTCCCACAAAACAAGCCTTTGGATTAAGTAAATATTTTGTTAAATCAACGTTTGATAAATCAACACAAAGTTTGGTAGGTATATCGATTGTGTCTAAATAAACTTGTAATTTCTTAAGCTTTGTAGAATAATCAATCCTAACTTTATACTTAATAAAATCCTTTAAAATCATCAAACTATCATTCATATACAATGTAGATAGTTCGGTATGTTTTGAGGTAAGTAAATTATTTTTATCAGTTACTTGCACTGCAACATGGTTTCCATTTGGGTCTGTAGTTTCAGCATTATTTCTATAAGTATCAAACTCAATTGCAACTGAATTTTTTAATCCATTATAACCAATTCCAGCTCCATAAGTGCCCACTTGATATGGTTCTCCTGCTATCACAAACGCTAATCCATCGCCCCCAGGCAATGAACCATCATAATTTAGTTGATTATCACCATTTCTAAATTCAAAAGTAAATGAAGTAGAAAATCCACCAGTAATATCAATTGTAGTGTTTTTCCAAGCAGCACCTGATTGATTATTGAAATTTTCCGTCAGATATATAATGTCGTTTTTTAAAAGTGCATTTCCAATTGGAACAATTCGAGTTAAGTCAAATTGATTATAATCAAATATAGTGTATTCACAGGGTTCTTCTGCTTTTGCTAAATAAGAAAAGCTAATTATAAAAAGCAATGAAATAATAAGATTATTTTTCATAAAAATAATATTTGGTTTTTATTTAATTTCAAACGGTAAAATAAGAAATAATCTAATTAATAAAAGCAATTATTAATTAGATTATCAACATTACGAGATTTGATTTTACTTTATTTCAGAAATCAGCTTAGAAACAATATCACTTGCAGATATTGAATCTGCTTCAGCACTAAAACTTGGAACAATTCTATGTCTTAATACTGGAAGTGCAACTGCTTTTATATCGTCTATATCAGGAGTGAATTTACCTCTAACAGCTGCTCGAGATTTAGCTCCTAAAACTAAATATTGAGAAGCTCTTGGTCCAGCTCCATAGCTAATGTAATCTTTTACAAATTTAGAATCATTGAATGCAGGGCGAGTGGAACGTACGAGCTTAACAGCAAACTCAATGACATTATCAGCCACTGGTACTCTGCGAACTAAATTTTGATATGTAATAATATCATTTGCACTTAATACTTTATTTACTTGAGCTTTTTTTTCAATAGTAGTTGACCTAACAATTTCCATTTCTTCTTTAAAACTTGGGTAGTCAAGCATTATATTGAACATAAATCTATCCAACTGTGCTTCTGGAAGAGGGTAAGTGCCTTCTTGTTCAATAGGATTTTGGGTAGCAAGTACAAAAAATGGTTCTTCTAAAATATAAGTATCACCAGCTACTGTTACTTCATGCTCTTGCATAGCTTCCAATAGAGCTGCTTGAGTTTTGGGAGGAGTTCTATTCACTTCATCAGCAAGAACTATATTTCCAAAAATTGGACCTTTTACAAATCTAAAAGATTTCTTCCCAGTAGATATATCATCTTCTATTACTTCGCTACCAGTAATATCACCAGGCATCAAATCAGGAGTAAATTGAATTCTGCTAAATTTCAAATCCATAGCTTCTGAAATTGTTTTTACTAATAGGGTTTTGGCTAAGCCGGGTACTCCAATTAACAAACAATGACCTTTGGCAAATAGGGAAATAATTAATTCTTCAACTACTTGATCTTGCCCTACAATTACTTTTGCAATTTCGCTTTTAACTTGATTAATTTTACTTTCTAAATTTTTAACTAATTCCGAATCTTTAATATTCTCAACCATTTTCAAATATGTTTGTTTAAAAAATTCTTTGACAATTATTAAAGCTAATTATTTTATTTGTTAGATTAAAAATTTGAACTCAAAATATTAGTCAAAAAAAAAGCTACCCATTATTGAGTAGCTTTGTCTTTACAATTGTATAAATTATTTTGCTGGGGTTGGAGTTTTTGTTTCTTTTACATCAAGTAATTCTACTTCAAAAATCAAAACTTCATTTGGACCGATTTGTCCACCTGCACCAGCTTCTCCATAACCTAATTCTGATGGTATATACAATTTGTATTTTGAACCAACTTTCATAAGTTGCAATCCTTCTGTCCAACCTTTAATAACTCCATTTAAAGGGAATTCAATTGGTTCGCCTCTTTGAACTGAACTATCAAACACTTTCCCATTTACTAAAGTACCAGTATAATGTACTTTTACAGTATTTTCCAAGCTTGGTTTTTTGCCATTTCCTTCTTTTATTACTTCATATTGTAAGCCAGAAGGAGTTACTTTTACATTTGGGTTAGTTTTGTTTTTAGCAAGGTAATCTTCACCAATTTTTTTAGCTCCTTTTCCTTTTTCAGCTTGTTCTTTCATTTGTTTATCTTGCATTGTTTTTTGCAAGTCAGCAAATATTTTAGCAATATCGTCTTTTTTCAAAAGCAATTTCGTTGTATCACCAAACATAGCATCATTCATTGCAGCTTTAACTACATCAAGAGTAATAGTGCTGTCCAATTTTTGCATTTTAAATGTTTGCCCAATGTTCATTCCTATTGCATAAGAAATTGAGTCGTTTTTAGATTTCAATGATTTTACATCAGTTGATTTATTACAAGAAATCAAAGAAAAAATAGCAATAGTTGCTAATATAATACGTAACTTCATAAAGTCCTTTTATTTTGAGAATAAAAATGTTAAATTTCAATTTATAATTGTGCAAATTAAGTATTTTTTAGTTTATAATTACTACAAATTAAATGACAAAAGTATTAGAAGGTAAGTTTGAAGCAAAAGGTAAGAATTTTGCGATAGTTGTTTCGAGATGGAACGAATTTATAGTTAGTAGGTTGCTTGAAGGAGCTAAAGATGCATTAATAAGGCATAATTGTGAATCTAAAAACATAACAATCATCTATTGTCCGGGTTCTTTTGAATTGCCTTTAGTTGTGCAAAAAGCAGCAAATACAAAAAAATATGATGCTGTAATTGCTTTGGGTGCTGTAATTAGAGGTGCTACTCCTCATTTTGATTTTGTTGCTGGTGAATCAATTAAAGGAATTTCACAAGTTGCATTAAATTCTGGAGTGCCATGTATAAATGGAATTTTGACTTGTGATACAATAGAGCAAGCAATTGAACGTGCTGGTACTAAAGCTGGTAACAAAGGATTTGAATCTGCATTGGTTGCAATAGAAATGGTAGATATTTTATCTCAAATTAAGTAAATTAATTTTTCACTAACGTAATATATTATATGACCTTTTGATACTTTGTTTTGTATCAATTTATTAAAGAAACAGAAATGTTAAAAAAAATCTTTTATCTGGTAATATTATTTATTACTACTAATCCTATTACCTATTCTCAGGTAAATCTTACTAATTGGAAATCCCACACATCTTTATTAGACATTCGTTCAATATGTGTTGATTCAAATGATAATTTTTGGGCTGCTACAAGTGGAGGAGCTTATAAATACAATCGGATTGATAGTACTTTTGAGGAATTTAGAAATATAGATGCCTTATTAACTATTGATTTAAGTGAAGTTAGTGCAGATAAAGATAATATTTATTTTGGTTCAAACAATGGAGTTTTAGAGATTTTTAATCTAAAAAAAGGTTGGAGTCATATATTAGATATTAAAAATGCTGGATTTACAAATCCAAGAATAAATGATATTGTAAGTTATAATGGCAAAGTTTATATAGCTGGTGGCTTTGGTTTGACTGTATTTAACCCAAAAGAAAACATATTTATTGAAGATGTAAAAAGGTTTGGAAATTTTCCTGCACAAATTGAAGTCAAAAAAATTCTTATTAAAAATAATGAAATATGGCTTGCTACTACAAACGGCATTACTAAAGCTAATTTATCAGGTAGTTTGGCTGATAAAAATATTTGGACTACTTATGCCGATTCAGTTGGATCTTTTGAAAAATACTTATTTGATATGATTGATATAGTCGTTGCAAAGAACGAAATTTATGCTTGTTCAGAAAATTTAGTATTAAAACTTGTAAATGACAAATTTGAAAAAATTATAAACAATTTAGCAAATATCAACTCACTTTCCGTATTCAATAATTCATTAAGGATTGCTTATAATGAAGGCATATATAATTTAGATTTTCAACAGACTACTTATTATTCAAATATTTCAAAATTATTTGATTTTAATTCTAAAAGCAATTTAGGTTCTGGGACAATTTTTTCATATAAGACTGGTGGTTTTGCAATTATTGATGAAAAAAGTTCAACTCCAAATTTGATATTACCAAATTCACCACTTTCAAATAATTTTATTTATATAGAAAAAGGAAATAATAATGACTTGTGGGCATGCAGTGGTAGAGATAATGGTAAAGGCTTGATGAGTCTAAAAAACAATAAATGGATAAATTTAACAATTAACACTTATCCAAAGATTAGAACGAATGCTTTTGTGAAATTGTCAGCAATTAATAATTCAATTTATTGTGGTACCTATGGTGCTGGACAAGTAATTATCAAAGACTCAATGAGTACCTTTGTAATAGATACTTTAACTAATAATAATTCTCCATTTCAAGGAATTGGTGGTGCAAATAATTGGGTAATAGTTGGTAATTCTAAATTGGATAAATATGGAAATGTGTGGTCAGTTAATTGGGCTTCTGATAGAGCTAATGTATTAGTAAAACAATCAAAAGATGGCACATTAAAGGGTTATAAAAATTGTTTTGATGTAAATAATACTAATTATTTCACTTTAGATATTGATAATAATGATACAAAATGGGTTGGTTCTTCTACTTCTAATGTAACTTCTTCTGGTGAGTTAAATATTCATGGTTTATATTATTTTAACGACAATGGTACTCCCGATAATTTAAATGATGATTACTGTGGCACTCTTACCACTGCAAAGTATCCAACTTTACGTAATATGATTCAAACTGATATTAAAGTTGATAAAACTGGTTATATTTGGATAGGTACTCCGAGTGGTGTGGCAGTAATAGTTAATCCATCAATTGCAATTTCAGGCAATAACCCAAGTTTCATTGTAAGAGAAATCAAACAGTTAAAAGATTTGAATGTTAGACAAATAATGATAGATGCATTAAATAATAAATGGATAGCTACAACTAAAGGCGTATATGTATTAAATCCTGATGGAACTGAAGTAATTTCTATTTTTAATTCTTCAAATACACCTTTACCTGTTAATGAAGTCTTTTCTATGGCAAATGATCCAAATACTGGTGAAATATACTTTGGAACTCAAAAAGGACTTTATATTGCAAATAGCTTGTCAATTGAACCACAAGACGCTTTTAGTATTTCTTGTTATCCACAACCGTTTAATCGTAATACTGATGAATATTTGGTAATTGATGGTTTAACAATTAATTCAGAATTAAAAATTACAACATTAGATGGAGAATTAGTCAAATCATTAAAATCAAATAGCAAAAGAACAATTTGGGATGGTAAAAATGAGAATGGTATATTAGCTAAAAGTGGGGTGTATATGATTATTGCTAATTCAAGTTCAAACGAAAGTAAAGAAGTTGCAAAAATTATGGTAGTGGATAAATAATAATTTAAAATTGAAATAAATTTCAAATGATTAGAAAGTACAATGAAAGTGATTTTGAGCTTTTGGAGTCTTGGATTACAAATTCAGATTTGTTATTTCAATTTGCTGGAACTGATTTCCAATTCCCATTGACCAAATTACAAATTACTAATTATCAAATATTAAATTCTAATAGAATTTTCTATATATTTACTAATGATGATGGAATTGAAATTGGTTTTGGAGAAATTATCCCACAAGAAAATAGCAACCCACGATTAGGAAGATTATTAATTGGTAATAATCAACTTAGAAATAAAGGTTTTGGAAAACAGTTTGTATGTGAATTGATTGAAGAATGTAAGGTTATTTTTAATCCCAAAGCAGTTGATTTATATGTATGGGGGGAGAATAAAAGTGCAATAAAATGTTATGAAAATGTTGGATTTGAATTTACAAAAGATATTAGTTTTAATATTACTCATAATATAATTGAATTTCCAATTAGAAAAATGTCTTATTTAATGAAATGAACATTACTGAAAATATTAACAAAGTATTTAACAAAATTGTATATCCATTCTTATATGTTTTGGCTCCAAGACATTGTGAAATATGTAAAAATAGTATTACAGAAAACAAAGAATTTGAATTTATTTGTATTGCTTGCTTAGATTTGATGACTTTTGCTCCCAATAAAGATATAAATTATAACTTAATGCTTAAGCATATTGAAAAAGAAAATATATTTATTGATGAAGTTTTTGCTTTGTTTAGTATAAAAGAAGATAATCGCTATATGGATTTAATATATTCTTTAAAATACTTAGGTCTGCATAATATTGGATTAGAGTTTGGACAAATACTAGGAAGAAAAATCATTAAAGAAAAAGAATTTGATTATAATATTGTTACTTCTGTGCCAATTCACAAAGCAAGAAATAGAGAAAGAGGCTATAACCAATCAGATTATATTGCTCAAGGTGCAAACAAAGTTTTAAATTTGTTTTTTGATAATAAATTAATAAAAAGAAAACTATACACAAAATCACAAACTTTATTAAAAAAAAGTGAAAGGATAAAAAATGTTAGTGATATCTTTGATATATACTCAGAAACAGTTAATTTTGAAGATAAAAATATAATTATTTTTGATGATGTTTTGACTACAGGCTCTACCTTAAATTCAGTAGCCAAAACATTAAAAGAATTTGGGGCAAGCAAAGTATCAGTTGCTACTATAGCATTAGCACTTTAATATAAATAGAATGGAAAAAACAAAATGAGAATTTTAAAAGAAGATACATTAGCTTTGGTAATTGATGTCCAATACCGACTATTCACGCATATTTATGATTATGATAATTTAGAATTTCATATTCTTAGACTTATTAAAGGATTGCAAGTTTTAAATGTTCCTATTCATATTACTGAACAATATGTAAAAGGATTAGGTCCAACTATCCAAACAATTCAAGAAGAACTTGATGAGGATTACAAACCTATCGAAAAAATGGAATTTAGTTGCTTGGATAATGAGAATTATGCTCAAGCTCTTAAATCTTCAAATAAGAAAAATGTAATTATAATGGGTATAGAATCTCATGTATGCGTTTTGCAAACTGTGATAGACTTAATTGCTGCTGGCTACCAAGCAATTGTAATTGAAGATTGTGTTTCTTCAAGAAAATTAAGCGATAAAAATACAGCAATAAATAGAATGAGAATAGAAGGTGCTATAATTACAAGTTATGAAGCAATATTGTTTGAATTATGCAGAGTTTCAGGAACTGAAGAATTTAAAGCTATTTCTAAAATTGTTAAGTAAATTATTTATCTATTCATTAGCTTTTGATATTCATTAGTTTTTGATATTCAATTGATTTTCCCCTGGCTTTCTCAGCAAAGTCTAATTCAGAACTTGCATATATAACTGCTCTTGATGCGTTTATCATTGCAGGAGCATTTTTATTTGCTTTTAATGTAGCTTCTAAGTCACCACCTTGAGCTCCAATTCCAGGGATTAAAAAAGGATTTTCCTTAGCTATATCTCTTAATTCTTCTAATTCATTGGGATGTGTTGCACCAACTACATACCCAACTTGCTCTTTATTGCCCCAAGTCATAGTTTTCTCAATTACACTTTTATATAGAGATTTCCCACTTGATTCTATCCTTTGAAAATCATTTGATCCTTGATTAGATGTAAGGCATAAAATAAAAGTCAACTTGTCTTTAAAATCTAAAAAAGGTTTGACTGAATCTTCTCCCATATACGGACTTACTGTGATAGCATCGCAAGAAAAGGCTTCAAAAGCAGCTTTAGCATAAGATTTTGAAGTATTGCCAATATCTCCTCTTTTAGCATCTGCAATTTTTAAAATGTTATTTGGAATATGGTCAATTGTTTTTTTAAGAATTTCCATTCCTTCAATTCCATATTGCTCATAAAATGCAAAATTCAATTTATAAGAATTGACCAAATCCTTTGTTGCTTCTATTATTTCAATATTAAAATCTAAGATACCTTTTAATCCATATTGGAATTTAATAGGTACTTTATCTATATCTGTATCTAAGCCAACACAAAGTAAAGTTTTATTTCGTTCACTTGCTGTAATTAATTTTTCAAAAGCATTCATAATATTCTTTTTAATTGTAATTTTTGTTAATTAAATCTAATTGTCAAATAATTCATAAGGATAGTAAATTTTATTAAGTATTAATCCATTTGCAGGAGCCAAGGGTGATTTCAAATTTCTATCTTGAAATAAAAAAGCCTTTTCAATATCTTCTTTTATTTTTTTATTTCGAGCATAATCTATCATAATACCAACTATAGAACGAACCATTCCATAAACAAATCTATTTGCCTTCACTTTGTATTGGAAATCAAATTCACCAATTTGAGTCCAATAGCTTTCAATCACTTCACAATTATAGTTTAAAGTATCGTGATTTAACTTTGAAATTGAAGTAAAATCATTTTTTCCCAAAAAGAAATTAGCACTCTCAAATAATTTGCTAATATCTAAATTGTATTTAATATGAGCAGAATAATTTTGTTTGAAAACATCTTTTTTAATGTTTAAATTATAAATATATTCTCTGGCTATTGCATCAAACCTTGCATTAAAATATTTATCAGTTTTTGCAATATTAATAATATGAATATTTGGAGGCATATTACCATTCAATGCTTTTTTAATAATTTCCAAATCATACTTTATTTCATTTTCAAATTTGATACTTACTATTTGGCATTTTGCATGCACCCCCGAATCTGTTCTACCAGATCCAATTGCTATTAGTTCCTCTTGAAATAACTTAAATAACGATTTTTCCAACTTTTGCTGAATAGTAATATGGTTTAGCTGCTTCTGCCAGCCAAAATAATGAGTACCATCATATTGAATTTCAAGTATTAAAGTTTCTTGCATTTTAGAAATTTGTCATAATTTTATATGCAATATAAAATAATTTCAATTTTGATTATTAACATCTTTCTTATTGTTTTCAAAATGCAATTTGGATTTCTTCACTCCGAGGGTTCGATTGACTTTAAGCGAGTTGCCTAAGTGTTCGGTATTTGCTTTTCAAAGAGCATTTTTAACACCCCGTCTTTCCTATGGAAATCCACCCCTCTATTTAGGCAGAGCCTAAGGAGAGGGGAATTTTAATATATTTTTTACTGCAAAAACACTTCCTTATTTATCAATCACTTATGAAATTTTTTGCAGGGGTTGATTGACCCTTTGCAGGGATTTTTGCCAGCAAAAGAAAAAACATAATAAACAAAAATACTTTATGACATAACGCAAACATAAGAAAATGGATTTTAACTCCAAGCAAACGGTTTGGTAAATGGTTTGCAAAATAAACTGCAGACCTCACCCCAAACCCCTCTCCACGTCTGGAGATGGGCTTAATTTACATATCCACTGCAATTGTAACTCTCTGTTATATCAATA
>JAYTXK010000247.1:0-4851 GCA_043743005.1 Ignavibacteriota bacterium | reverse complement strand
TAATTGTAAATACTCTCGCCCCAAGAGTATTAGCTTTTTCAATTATACTAAGTTCGTCGCCAGTACCAATTCCATCAGTAAGAAAAATAATTATTGGTTTGTTTTTAGCTTTTTTAGCAATCTCCAAACTTCCATATTTTGGATTTAAAAATGCTTCATTAAAATCAGTACCTACTCTAACTCTAATATTATCAATTGACTTTCGTATTTTTAATGAATCATTAGAAAAATCTGAAAATAAAATAGCAATATCAGCAAAACCAGTCAAAGCAGTTTCATCTTTTGTCGAATCCATTGAATTTATCCATTGATAAATACCATTTCGAGCATTAGTTAATCTATTATCATGGTTCATAGATTCAGACAAATCAAAACATAATACAGCAGATATAGGAAGATGACTATTATTGAGAGGACAATCAAAGCTAACAATATTTTTTATTTCACCATTTTCTTTTACAATAAAGTCATACTTATTTATATCACTTATTATTTTACCATATTTATCCAAAACACTAACATTTGCATTAACATAAGGATACTGTTTGGTATTTACACCATAAATTTGGAGTAATTGACCAAAAGAATTAATTGATAATACAATAAATATCGAACAAAATAGTAAATAATATTTCATATATCCAAATTTGACTTGATGTTTTAATATAATAACTACTTTTAAACGACTTTATTGCATCTAAATTGTAAATATAACAATATTTTATTAATATTAGGAATATCTTTATTTCTTTTTTTTCATTTATTTAGTTTTAAACTTTTATCTCAAACTAAATTATCAAATATACTAATTAATTCATCTTTCCATATTAAAAAAAATACAAATTCTTCTATTGGCATAGAAATTGAGAACTATAATGCAAGAACTATTAGCATTGAATCTAATTCATACTTGGTTTTAACTGATTCTACATCTAAAAATAGAATAAATAAAATTTGGAAATCTAGAACAGAAACTTTCACAGTTGAAATAGAGTTAGACGATTATAGCACAGAGATACAGCTAACAGTCTATAATATGCTTGGTAAAGAAGCTATGGAGATATATAAAGGTATCCCAAGTAGGTTTGATACAAAATATGATTTCTCAGCGAGTAGCTTACCTAATGGTGTTTATCTTTGCATTTTAGTAGGTAACAACTTTAGAAAAGCTGAAAAGTTTATAATCTCGAGGTAAATATGCACAATAATATACAGGTTTTAAATTTGACTGGTTATAATTATCCAAGTAAATTTCATTCAAAGAAAAACAACTACTTAGCAATGTTATTTGCTTTTATTTTAAATTTAATTTTATTCTTTTTGTTTTTATCAGTTAATTTGATTGGTCAAACAAGTGGTGGTGGATATTCTGAATCTTATCTCTTGAGAGATGTTGGAGCAAGGGCTTTGGCAATGGCTGGTGCATACACTGCAACTGCAAATGACCCAAGTGCTATGTTTTATAACCCTGCTGGTTTAGCTTTTTTAACTAATATACCATCAGCCAATTTATCAGTTTCTTCATTAGGATTTAATCGTACTTTTTCTAATTTGACTTGGGCTCAATCATTAAATGAAAATTTCGGATTTGGAGTTGGATTAAATGGAATGACAAACGGCTCATTTACTGGAAGAAATAGTAAAGGGCAAGAGATAGGCACTTATAGTGACCAACAATATACTTTTGGGATAACTGCTGCATATAGAAAAGAATCTATGTCAATAGGTATTACTGGAAAGTATTTAAAACATAACTTGCAAAATTCAGGTATTTTCGCTGATGGTGCTGCAATTGATATTGGTACAAAGTTTAATGTAATGGATGCATTCTCTTTTGGGTTAGCTGTACAAAATATTGGTGGAACAATGTCTTGGAATACTCGAAATTACAGAAATGATCCTATTCCATTTACAATTAGAACTGGAATTGCAATGGAATTTGGATTTAATGATGAATATTATAAATCCAGATCAAGTGCAAATGGAGATATGGAAGAAAATTATGTACCTGCAACAAGATATTTATTAGTTGGATTAGATGCTATTATGACTCAGCATGAGAAATCACCTAGTATAGTATTAGGTATGGAAGCAATCGTTCATGAAGCTATTGGGTTTAGAGGTGGGATTACTTTATATGGTGAAAGTATGGGTGTAACTAAAATCTTACCAATGACCAAATGGGGTGGCGGAGTTACAGTTAGACCAAATATTAAAAATTTCCCCTATAAAGTTCATATAGATTACACTATATTTAACGAACCATTAATCGATGCTCAAATTGGGCATAATGTAACTATTTATCTTGAATTTTAATTCTCCAGTAAAATTAATTTTGAATTAATTTTCTCATTTGGGATACGTTTTCAATAAAATTGCCAGAGAAAAGACCAGAACCACTTACTATCATATTAGCTCCAGCACTTACTATATCTTTTACATTATCAAGTTTTACTCCTCCATCAACTTCAATATCAACATATTCTAAGCCGTTTTTATCAAGATAATTTCTTAATGATTCACATTTTTTTAAAAATGAACTAATAAAAGATTGTCCTCCAAATCCTGGATTTACAGACATAAGCAAAATAAAATCACAATATTCAGCAGCATCATAAGCAAAGCTCAATGGAGTGATTGGATTGAGAACACAGCCAGCTTTTATATTTAATGATTTAACAAATGACAATGTTCTATGAAGATGCTTTGCTGCCTCTACATGCACTGAAATATAGTCTGCACCAGCTTTAGCAAAAGATTCAATATATTTATCAGGTTCAGAAATCATCAAATGACAATCCAAAGGCAATTTTGTAATAGGTCTTAATGCATTAACTACTAATGGTCCTATTGTTATATTTGGAACAAAATGTCCGTCCATTACATCAATATGTAAAATATCAACTTTTGCTTCTTCACACATTCTAACATCTTTTTCTAAATTAGCAAAGTTAGCAGATAGCATAGAAGGTGCAATTAAAATCTCTTTCATTATTTAAGCTCTTTTTTTAAACTTATTAGCAATTCTATTTCTACGAGTACTTCTGTCTTCCTCATCTTCATTTTTACTAGCCAATCTCAAACTATCAAGCCCAGCATTTACTTTATAAAGTAAGCAATCTTCTAAAAGATTATTGCTTTTGTCATACTTTTCAAAAGGTATATCAAACATTAAATCAACTCCATCTTCAATTTTTTCAAATGAATAAACAATGAAATCTTTATTTTTAACTGATTCAATTATTTCTTCATTTAGCATCAAATCCTTAACATTTTGAGATGGAATTAATACACCATGAGTTTTGTTAAATCCTCTACCCTTGCATATTTCATAATATCCTGTAGTTTTTTCATTTACTCCCCCAATAGGTTGAATATCACCTTTTTGATTCATCGAACCAGTTAGTGCAATATTTTGCTTTAGTGGAACTCCAGAAATTGCTGATAATATCACATAAATTTCAGCTGCAGATGCACTATCACCATCAATTCCACCATAAGACTGCTCAAAAGCCAAGCTAACTGTTAAAGAGAGTGCTTTGTTTTTTCCTAATCTTTCTTGCAAGAATCCAGTTATTATCAATACACCTTTATTATGAATTGCACCACTCATATTTGCTTCACGTTCTATATTGATAATACCTCCAGTACCAGCACTAACGTTTGCAGTTATTCTTGCAGGTTTGCCAAAAGCATATAGCCCAGTATCCAATACAGTAAGTCCATTTATTTGTCCAACTCTAACTCCATCAGTTGCAATCATCACATTGCCAGAAAGTATTTCGTCTGTAAGTTTTTCATCAAGCAAATCGTGTCTTCTTTTTTTCCATTTTATAGCTTTTTTAACATCTTCTCTTGTTATTAAAGGATTTATAGAATCTCTATCATAAAATGAAGTTTCTCTTAACAAATCAGCAACATCAGAAAATTTTAATGTAATTCTATTTTGAGTGCCAGACTGCTCAACTGCCCATTCCAAAATAGCAGCAACACCATCAGGTGAGCAATGTGGTAGTTTTTCTTTTGTACATAATTTAGCAATAAACCTTACATAATTATTTTGTAATTCAGGAGTTAATGCAGTTTCAACATCAAACTGAGCATTTACTTTAAATATTTTTTTAAATCCTTTTTCAAATTCAAACAACATTTTATAAAGAGAATTACCACCTATTATAATTACTTTTACATCTACATCAATTGGTTCTGGCTTAATATGACTTTGAGCCATTTGATAAAAAGATTCAATAGGTTGAATTTCTAATTTATTATACAAAAGAACCCTTTTCATAGCCTGCCATACACCCGGCTCACTAAATAAATCATCAGCATTAACAATTAAGTAGCCTTGATCTGCTTGTAGTATAGAACCAGCTCTAATTTTTCTGAAATCTGTTACCCATACACCACTCTTATCATAAGATTTATCAAAATTTCCAAATAAGTTTGAATAATTAGGTATTCTTTCAATTACTATAGGTGCAGAATCAGTTTCTGAAGTATCTAAAAGCAAGTTTACTTCAAATTGATTAAATTGTTCAGCAATAGTTTCATTAGTTACATCTGGTACTGGAGAAAGAATAAGCATTGATGGAACAAAAATATATAAATTTGAAAGTATATAAGATTTTATTTCATTAATATACAAACTGACTGTTTTATGATTATACTTTTCAATAATTGTATCAAAAAGGGAGTCTAATACTAATTTTGAAGCATTTTTGTCACTTTCAAATAATGACTTCCTAAATTCACTCATTAATTTCAGACCAAACCTACTCATATCAATTAATTCGTCTTTAAATAATTGATAATTGACTTTTAATTTATTTGCTTGATTGAGCTTTAAAG
>JAYTXK010000246.1:0-9094 GCA_043743005.1 Ignavibacteriota bacterium | reverse complement strand
TCTTAATAAATTCAAATTTGATTCCTTTGATGCTAATTTAAGAAGAAGAATTGGGAATGATGAAATTCAAATTGATGCAATAGGATTTACTAATAGTTCTAGAAATGAACTTTTAGTTGTGGAAGTAAAAACTAAACTTGAATCAGATGATATTGTTCAAATTGAAAAACATATCAATAGAATTGACTCTTTTTATCCTGAACATAAAGATAAAAAAAAATTTGGTCTTTTAATAGCCTTGCAAGCAAGTGAAGAACTTATTGAAAAAGTTCATAAAAAGGGATTTTATTTTGCATCAATTAAAAATGATATGATTAGGTTAAATAACCCTAAAAGTTTCAAGCCAAAAGCGTTTTAAAACTCACACTTTTCTCATCCACCACAAAAGGTACTTGCCCTCTTGTAGCCGTTGGAATTTTATAATCACCAATAGTAACACGTACATTTCCTAAGTGGTCTTTTAGTTCATATTCTTTTTTGTCTAGTGTCATATTTTAGATTTACTTTGAGTATTTCCATTTTTGATTTTAGGTCTATTTGAAAATTTATTTACTAACTCTTTTTTACTTATAAATCTAGTATATATTATTTTTACTACATTATTTCTATTTATTTTTTCAACTTTGATGGAATCTCATAAACAAGAAAAACGATAACCTTCATCTTCATCAAAATCACTTATGAAATAATCAACTTTATCGAAATCAGTTAAATAACAATTATATGTATCATGAGTTAAATATAAATATTCATTATGTTTGATTTTATAATATTCTACATACCAATTATCACATATTTTTTCAGTATATTCATATTCATCTTTTTTTTTGGTGTCTGTACAACTTGTAAAAAACAATATGAAAACAATTAATATAATATTCATTTTTTACCTTTTAAGATTAATATAAGATTGAATTCTTTATTGCTTTTTTATATTTTTCAGCGTCTATCATTCCTCTAAGATTCCAATAATAATCAGTTGGATTGTATCCGAAAGGAGGTATTTTATAATTCATTTCAAGTATTTGTAACATTGATTTTATAATTTGACCTTGTGAAATAGTCTTAAAAGTCTCAGCTCCACCTGCACCATATAATAATAAACTTGTAGGCATTCCATTCCCCTTATATGTAAATTTCCCAGTATAACCAGCATGATAATTACCAACATCAGCTGAATTAAAAAAAGTCCTCCCTAAATATTCAAATTTATTTTTACTTTGTTTTTTATGATCTTCATCGCTATAACGAACAGAGCCAACAAATTCTTTATATATTATTTTATCTTTCAAAATATTACATTTTTCTTAGTCATTATTTTTTAATGTAATTATTTTAAACTTAATCGTCTATATTAATTATTTGTTTTGGTATGATATTAATTTACAAAGATAACAATTTCAATTATGATAGAAGATATATTTATTCCAGTAGAATTATCCCATAACGATTTAAAGTCACATATTGATAATTTTATGAAAAGTGATAAAGTAAAAAGTAAAGCTACTCATCATACTTATTCTATTGCTTTAGAAGATTTTTTAAAACATTGCAAAAGGAAAAAATTTAGATTTTTAATTGATGATGTAAAAAAATATCGTGTTTCTCTTGAAAAGCGAAATATGAAAACATATACAGTTAGTACTTATCTTACTTCCTTACGTAGATTTTGTGCTTACTTAGTAGAATTAAAAATAATTGAAAAGAACCCTGCTAAAAGAGTACATTTTAAAATTAAAAATAGAAGTACAAAGTTTGATTTTCTAACTAAATCTCAAGTGAAAGAAGTATTAGAATCTATTGATACAAGTACAACTGCTGGTGCAAGGGACAAAGCGTTACTTACAACAATCCTTTATTGTGGGTGTACTGAAGAGGAAATTACACTGATAATGCTAGCAGATTTGCAAAACAACAAAAAGAAATTCTCTATCCAAATTCCACCAACTAAAGGTAGAAAAGGCAGCGATACGGTAAATATTCCAAGTGAATTTAATTCTACTTTTGCAAGTATTATTAAAAATAGGGATATGGCATTTTCAAATGAACCTCTTTTTATTAGTTATAGTAATAGAACTAATAATAAAGAACTAACAACTCGTGGTATAAGAGAAATTATCCTACTCAGACTTAGAGCAAGTGGAATTGAAAAAAACAAGAAGTTAACTCCCTTTACATTAAAACATACTTCATGGATTATCTTTGCGAAATCCAACAAAAACAAAGATGAAGTCAGCCGAAGATTGAAAATCAAAAGCATAGCCACTATGAATAAAGTATATAAGTATATTGAGGAATTTGATAAATAATGGCAAATATATTTGAATTTAATGGTTTTAAGCCTGTGATAGATGAAAGTGCTTTTATTCACCCAAATGCAACTGTTACAGGCAATGTAATTATAGGTAAAAATGTTTATATTGGTCCCGGTGCTGCATTAAGAGGGGATTGGGGTGCGATTATAATCGAAGATGGATGTAATGTGCAAGAGAATTGCACTATTCACATGTTCCCAGGAGTAACTGTAAGGCTTATGGAATCAGCTCATATTGGGCATGGTGCTATTATTCATGGTGCTACTATAGGCAAAAACTCATTAATTGGTATGAACGCAGTTCTTATGGATAATGTTGTAATTGGCAATGAATGTATTATTGGTGCTTTATGTTTTGTGCCAGCTGATATGGTTATCCCAGATAGAAAAGTAGTAGTTGGCAATCCAGCAAAGATTATAAAAGATGTAAGCGAAGAAATGATAAATTGGAAAACCAAAGGTACGAAACTATATCAATCTTTACCTAAAGAATTAGACAATTCACTCAAAGCATGCGAACCTCTAAGAGAAATAGAAGCAAATAGACCAATCCAACAAAAAAATTACTTTACTTTAAATGAGATTAGAGGAAAGTGAAAATGCAAAAATTCCAAGAAATATATAGCCAAAGACTAAAACTTAGAAGAAGCTGAATTAAAAGAACATTATCTAATTAATAATGAATATATAAGCGTTAATCAATATAGATTAACTAATAATGAATATCTGTTTCTGAAAACAAGTACATAAATATCATTTTACTCTCAATAATTAATTCTATTTTTCAAAATTCAAACAACTTTTTTTAATAGTTTATAATTATTCAATAAGTTTTGCTAATTTTTATCACAGAAACTTGTAATTTTGCATTCTTACAAAACTATAAAAACCGAAAATAAAAATGGCACTATTTAATTTCCTATCTAATGACTTAGCAATTGACCTTGGTACTGCAAATACTTTAATCTGGATGAAGGGTAAACAGATTGTTTTAAACGAGCCTACAATTGTAGCTTATGAGAAAAACTCTAAAGAAATTATAGCAATTGGACACGATGCAAAAGCAATGCTTGGCAAAACCCATAAAGATATAGCTGTAATTCGTCCTCTTAGAGATGGGGCTATTGCAGATTTTGAAATTACTGAAGGATTTTTGAAAGCGTTAATTCGTAAAGTTTCAAATACTTGGCAACCAGCAAGAAGAATAGTTGTATGTGTTCCATCTGGTATAACTGAAGTTGAAAAAAGAGCAGTTAGAGATAGCTGCGAACATGCTGGTGCTAAAGAAGTACATCTTGTTGCTGAACCAATGGCTTCTGCAATTGGTGTAGGTTTAAACGTACACGAATCTTCTGGAAATATGATAGTTGATATTGGTGGTGGAACAACTGAAATAGCTGTTATTTCACTTTCAGGAATTGTTGAATCAGAATCTATTCGCATTGCTGGCGATGAAATGACTGATGCAATTGTAGCTCATTTTAGAAGAAAACACAATCTTATGATTGGCGATAGAACTGCCGAGTCTATCAAATGTTCTGTTGGTTCTGCCGTTCCATTAGAGCAAGAATTAGAAATTGAAGTAAAAGGGCGTAGTACTATTGCTGGAAGACCTGAACAGATAATTACAACTTCCACAGATATTAGAGCAGCTTTAAATGATTCAATTTCACAAATTGTTTCTGCAATTCTGAATGTACTTGAAAAAGTATCTGGTGAAATTTCATCTGATTTATATGAAAAAGGATTGATTTTAACTGGTGGAGGTGCTTTGCTACAAGGCTTAGATGAAAGAATTAGAAAGGAAACCAGCTTAGCTGTGCATATTGGCGATGACCCACTTACTGCAGTAGTTCGTGGTACTGGCAAAATACTTGAAAATTTAAATGACTATTCAAGTGTATTGATTAAAAGCACAAGATATTAATATTTCGCTAATAAAGAAAATTAAATGAGAAATTTTATTGATTTTATTGCGAAATTTAGAGATTATATTACTTTATCAGCTCTAATTGTAATTTGTCTTTCTACTATCTCATTGGGAAATAAATTTCAATTAGGTGGGTTTAAATCTATAATTGTTGGTTCGGTTGGTTGGCTACAAAATGTATTTGATTGGGTGCCCAATCCAAAAGCACTTAAAAGCGAAAATAGAGCAATAAGAGAGTTGAATTTATATTTATCATCTGAATTAATTAGAAGCAGAAAATCAATTATCGAAAATGAAAAATTGAAAAATATGCTTTCATTGAGAGATACATCCAAAATAGATTTAATTCCTGCCGAAGTAATTGGTGAAACCACCATAGAATTACGTAAATACGTAACAATCAATAAAGGCACTAAAGATTTAATCACAGAAGGTATGGCTGCAAGAACTGATGCTGGATTAGTCGGGTGGATAGTTGCCTCTAATATTGATTACTCACTTATAGAACTAATTAATAATGCAAATGTAAAAGTCTCCACAAAAGTTCAAAGAAACTCTATAAATGGTATAATTGAATGGAAAGGTGATAAAGATTTTGTAATGAGTAATGTGCCTGAATCTTATGATGTTAAGGCTGGAGATATTTTATTAACTTCCAATTATAGCAATAAGTATCCAGCAGATATTCCTGTTGGTATGATTTCAGTTGCTGAACATAAAGTAGGATCACTTTTTAAAATAGTTAAAGTAAAACCATTGGTTGATTTCAATTCTTTGGAACAAGTATTTGTAGTTGCATATTTACCTAATCCTGAGAGAATGGGGCTTGTAAAAGTAATGGAAGAAAAACTTAAAATGCGAAATAAAAAATGAAATTTGAATTTAGATCGGGGAACAAAACAAGCAAAAATAAAAGATATGTTTATTATATATTCTTATCATTATTGCTTTCATTTATTCAATTGGTTGGTTTGGATTTTATTGAAATTGGAGGCATCACTCCTGATTTACTTTTAATACTTGTTGTTTGGATTTCATTGCGTGAAGGCAGATTTGTTGGAATGATAAGTGGATTTACAGTTGGATTTATTTTTGATCTCATAAGTCTTGACACACTTGGTACAAACGCTCTGGCAAAGCTTTTAGTTGCATTTCTTGCAGGTACACTTTATAGAGAAGGTAAAGAAAATTTAATTCTTGGGAGCTTTAGATTTTTAATTTATGTTTTTTTATGTGCAGTTTTAAATAATATAATTTATTTTACTTTAAGAATTAAGTTTGTTGATTTTTCATTACAAGCTTTTTTACTTAAATATGCTTTAGCATTTTCATTTTATACAACTATTTTAGCAATCTTTCCAATGTTTTATGCAGCAAATTCCAAAAGAGATAGTGGGTATTAAAATATTTTTTTGGAAACATTAAAAACATTTCAATTCTAATTAATAGCTTACTTTAATTTCTAATCAGAACTTTTGGCTTCACCTTTCATAATTATTGTATCACCACTTTTATATAGTATTTCATTTTCCTCATCAATTTTTTGATTTTTAGAAACACTAATATTGTTATTAAACATTTTGAAAATAGCATTTCTTACTCGCTTTAAAAGATAAACTCCCAAAGCAAGCAAAATCATAAAAAAAGCAAAGATAAAAATAAATAAGAACTTAATCATAGAAATTTAGAAATTGAAATAATATTAATATAGAGAAACTCAAAGCCATAATTTATTTTAATATTCTTCCTCTTTCCCACCTTCTATATCTGTACCGAACTGCAATAAGTAACCTGAATTATCATAAATTGCAAATTCTTTCATTCCATATTCAGTTATTTCCAATGGATAAACTACTTCAGTTTTATCTTTTAGTTTTTCCCAAATTTCATCTACATTTTTAGTATATAAATAAATAGACCCAGTAAAAATTGGTTTGTCAAAAGGAATATTTGCATTGGGCAAAGCAAGCATTAATTTTACAACATCTTTTTTGATTTTTACCCAATTATTATCAGATGACCCATCTATTTCAAAACCAAGAATGTCCTTATAAAAATTAATAGATTCTTCAAGGTTTTCAACCCAAATCATAGGGGTAAGAGCAGTCAGCTCCATATTTTACCTTTGATTTATTTTTTAAAATTACTCATTTATATTTTGCAAATCTCGTTCTTCATTCATTTTCTGAATTTCGAGTCGAATTGCTTTTGCAAATTTACGTAATTCTTGCATATTTTGCCTTAATCTAATTCCTGCACTTCGATTTTCTTTCAAATAATACTTATCGAAGTCTTTTTCGTATTTAGCAATTAAGCTAACAAGTTCTTGATATTTACTCATTTATCCCTCATAAATTAGTAAGTTATACAAAATGGTATGGTTATATTCTTTTCACCAATTGTTATTTTTGCAAAGTAATAACCATTAGGTAAATTGTTAATTAGAATTTTTTGTAAATGCCAGCCAGCAGACAAATTATTTTCAAAAGCAGATTTAATATTCTGACCCAAATAATCATATAAATCAATTTTGACTAATTTCAAATCTGAAATTGCAATATTAAATTTCAAGAATTCGCCATTGCCAATTGGGTTTGGATAAATATTAATTATTTCATCTTTTGAAGGTAATGGCTTTGGCTCTCCAGTTGCTATATTATTTTTAATTACAAATTGTTTTGATTTTTCTGCTTCAATAGTTAATTTACTTTTAAATTCATTAGCAAAAATAGAAAATGCAACCCTTACTGAATCACCACTTTTTATGTATATTGGACCAGCTCCAATTATCATCGAAACATCATCAGGGTTAGTCAATTTTTTTGCAATACCTTTTGAAATAACTGCCCATTTTTCTTTTTTGGTAAATCCATCATGGATTCCTATATTTTCATTAGTCCTTCCACTATTTTCCATTGCATAGAAATTTAACAAATAATCTGAAAGCATTTTAACACCAATTTTGGGATATTTGGTTTCTTTTATATTTTCTACTATTCCAAAATTATTAATATCATCAAAGCTAACTACATTATTATCACCAGAAGTACCAATATCCCAATCAAAATATAATGAAACATAAAGTGAATCATAATCAATTGCTGAATTATTTTTTATGTCATAATATGAAATAATATAATTGCTATCATCTATTGAAGTTGGCTGTATAAATGTTTGTTTAATAAATAAATTTGAAATAGTGCTATCATTATTTGCAGATATTGGACTTAAATCAGTAAATGTATCATTGCCAATTATGTATTTATTTTCTATTTTTTGACTTATATTTTCTTTAGGAAACAAGAGATTATTTTGAACCAATTGATTGCTTGCTCTGGCAACATCTGAAACTCTATCATAGGCAGTTCCAAGGATTAATCCAGATTCATACATTAAATTTGGAAATGTTTTATACTGAAATCCAATTCCTTGTGTGTTATCTGGATAATCATTATAACCAATATTACCTTTGCTATTGACTGTTGTTTTAATATTATTAAAAACAAAATTCCTATAAGATGGATTTACAGTAATATTAACAAAATATCTACTTACTATTAATGAGTCTGAATATATTACTAATGGTATTTCTAAATTATCATTAGTTGCTATACTTTTGGGAATTCTAAATTTTACAATTTCATTTACTAATTTTGTTTCTAAAGTTTCAAAATCACCAACATTAATCAGATTCGTACTATATTCCAATTTGTATTTATTACTACTATTAATCTGAATTTTAACATTTTTGGCTTTAGATAAATAATTTTTCAAAGTAAATTTGAATGTAACTTCTTCATCAATTTCAAAAATTCCATCATTATTTGAATCTGAAATATCTACTTTAAGAATATTTAATGATATAGAATTAGTTTTGTTAATCGAATTTAAAAGATTGATTCTACCAGCCCCTAATTTTCCTTGGTAAAAGGGATTAATGCTGTCTATATTATCACACCCTACTTTTAATTGTTCTACTAATTGTTCTGCTGAATAATTATGGAACTTTTGAGCAATAAGTGCTATTGCACCTGCTGCAACTGGTGAAGCCATTGAAGTACCACTTGCTCTACCATATTCACTTTTAGGAAATGTTGACATAATATCTACTCCGGGAGCAGAAACATCTACTGAAGAAAAGTAATTTGAAAAACTTGCTCTTTCATCTCGATTATTTACTGCTGCCACAGACATTACGCCTTGATATGATGCAGGATAAAATGCCAAATATTTTCCATCATTACCGGCAGCTGCAACTACAACACACCCCATTGAAATAACTTTGTCAATTACTTCTTGCTCCGATTTGGAATATCCTGATGTACCCCAAGAGCAATTCATTACTTTTGCACCAGCAATAGCTGCATAAGCAACTCCTTCATATTCATTATAAACCGATCTATCACCAGAATTGTCACTGCCAATTTTTACTGCTAATATTTTTGTATTTTTAGCAACTCCTGCAACTCCGATTTTATTATTGGTAATTGCTGAAGCAATACCAGCTACGTGAGTGCCGTGATTTGCTCCAGCCATTGGGTCATTATCTTGTCCTGTACTATCTTTACTGCTTTTAAAATCCCATCCTCTCCAATCATCAACAAAGCCATTGGCATCGTCATCAATCTTGTTTGAAGACTTATCTTTACCATTATTATCTATACCTGTTTCGGCTTTATTTATATAAATGTTTGAATCCAAATCAGGATGCAAATAATCAACCCCTGTATCAACTATAGCTAAAATAACTGGCGTATCATTTGATATTGAATCCCAAATATCAATTGCTTTTATCTGATTTAGATGATATTGAAAAGGAAATAATGAGTCATTTGGTGTGCTTACAATTT
>JAYTXK010000245.1:0-2819 GCA_043743005.1 Ignavibacteriota bacterium | reverse complement strand
CACTAACTTTGTAAATATTAAATAATTATAATAATAAATTAATAATAAATTATGAAAAATCTATTTTACTTTTTAGTTTTAATTTCTCTTTCTTCTTGTATTTCATTCGATGACGGCAGTATAAAAGAAGGAGCAGTAGAAAAAGATATTGCACCTCAAAATTATAATCCAACATTTATAACTGGTGTGAGAAATATTAAAGATACTGCTATTACCGATCCCAAAGTAATTGTTAGTAGAATAGACCCCTATTCCTCTGATAAAATCAAAATGTATGTACAAGTGATTGATAAAAATAATACTTTTTTGACTGGTGCTACTGCTGATAATTTTAAAAAGATATGGTGTGAAGTAATTGATTCAGTAAATGGTGAAGAACAAAAAGTAAATTTCAAAGTAAGAGAAAAAAACGAAACTGATAATATGCCAATTGCATTTGCTATGGTAATGGATCATAGTGGTTCTATGGGAGAGGAGCGTGCAATAGCTGTGCAAAATGCAGTAGAACAATTTATAAATAGTAAGCATCCTCAAGATGCAGTCGCTTTAATAAAGTATGATGCAAGAATTGGAATTGAATCAAAATTAGAATCCAACAAAGATACTCTTTTGAGCCGATTGCACAAAAATGGATTATCGGGTTTTGGTGGATATACTGCTATTAATGATGGTATAAGTGCTGGTGTAAATGAGCTTTACAAGGCTGATAAAAATTTTTTAAAAGTAGTAGTAGTGTTCACAGATGGGGTAGATAATTCTTCTAAAATTAAAGATACTATTGCAATTGATGAAGCTATTAAAAATAATGTAATGGTTTGTGCTGTTGATTATGGGAATTATACAAATATAGCTCATTTGCAAAATATTTCAAATAAAACTTCTGGAATATATCAGCATATTTATATGAAAGAAGAATTTGAACCACTTTTTAAAGATATTTATTTTAGACTTAACAATTTTTATGTTTTAGAATTTGAACCAGAAAGCTTTGGCGATCATCATATTTCTATTAAACTTTGCTTGCCAGATACAAGTGTTAATACAAATAGGGTAATAAATAATGAACCTCTACCTGGTACTTTAACTTTATTGAATGTATATTTTGATGTAAACAAAGCTACAATTCAAAAAACTTCAGAACCTGCTCTTAAAAAGCTTTTCAAATTAATGAATAAGAAAAATATAAAGATTGATTTGCAAGGACATACCGATAGCACTGGTTCAGCAGAGTTGAATCTAAAACTATCTAAGCAAAGAGCAGATGCTGTAAAAAATGAACTTGTGAAGCGTGGAATATCGGCTGATAGAATTTCTGCTGAAGGATTTGGAAATTCCAAACCAGTAGCTACAAATGAAACTGAAGAAGGCAGACAAAAAAATCGTAGAACTGAGTTTAGAATAAAAAATTAATCTATTAATGCAAAAAAGAAAATACAATGTGATTTTTAGAACTTGCGATGTTGTAAATGCAATTAATAATAATCCTCGCCCTTTTGATTTGACTAAAGCTGATTTGATAAAAGTTTGCTTTCTAAGCTTATTAGATGCACTAAATGGTGTAGAATACAAAATAATAGCTTTAGGTGACAAACTTACTTCTGGTATGATTGATTTCTTTAAAAAGTTTGAAGTTGAAATTATTCTCGGCAATTATGGTAATGATCAATCTATAAGAGAAACTTTGAAAATTGCAAATAATATTCCTGATGATGAATGGATATACTTTTGCGAAGATGATTATTTACATTTACAAAATTGCTTTCAAAAAATAGATACATTATTAAATGAACAAGATAAAACGTTTGAATATGTAAATACTAAAGATAGTTATGTAAAAAAAGAAAATAAAGGTAAATTTTATAATTTTCTAAGAAAATCTAAAAGATATTTTGATAACAACTTTAGAAACTTTAATTTAACAACTTATGTAAATTTTAGTAAAAAAGATTTATTTATTTTTCTTCCAGATTATCCTGATAGATATTTACCTAAATATAGAAAACACTCATTAATTTTTCAAACAAGTGATTATTATTTTAGGCAAGTAACAGATGTAACATTTTCTTTTGTTGTTAAATCTTCAACTGTGAAAAAGCATTTTCAATTTCTAAATAAAACTGCTCACAAGGCTAATGATACGCTATTAAGTACAAAATTATTTGGTAAATATGGTTTTATGGCTCCTGCATTATGTGTATCACCAATGCCCGGCTTTGCCACTCACATGCATAGAGATACTTTGACAAAACTAATAAATTGGGAAGAAATTTCAAATTTGTATTTAATTAAGATAAAAGAAATGGGGTATTAATCTATTTTTTTTATCCAATATGTTCTCAAAATACTACTTCCATTGAATGCTTCTTTGAATTCAAATAAATTCCAATTAATAAATTTTCCACCATTTTCTGTGGAAATTCCATAATTCAAATATCTCCCACCTTGACTAATTACATATTCTACAAGATTAATAAAACCAAAATTCAGAGGTCTTAAATCTGATTTATTATAATCAATTGCTGCATAAAATATGTGCCAACCCATTTTATTAATATTCAAAATAAAATAACCTGCAATTAATTCATTACCTTCAAAAACACCAATTATTTTCACTCTATTTGGATATTGACTTAAAAGATATTTCATATCTTCAACTGAATGAACAGGTTTGGCATTGTGTTTTGTAAGATTAGTTGAAAGAATATAATAAAATTTTTCTACTTCATCTATATTAAGTTGTCTGGATTTTAGATTATATTTCAAAGATTGTCTGAATTTATTTCTAGCTTTAATATCAAAACTCGCTAAAATATCTTTTG
>JAYTXK010000244.1:0-4203 GCA_043743005.1 Ignavibacteriota bacterium | reverse complement strand
GATAGTGTATGTACATATAAATCTACTGAAAATATATTAGGTTTTTATAATGGTAAAAGTGATGATTTGAAAGGACAAGGATCATATAATTTGACTATGCTTATTGACCAAAATGATAAAAATAAAGTTTATATTGGGGGAACTAATATATGGATGTCAAAAGATGCAGGCAAAAATTGGGATATTGTAAGCTATTGGGTAAATTGTTTTGGCAAAAGTGTTCATGCTGACCAACATTTTTCAGCATACAATCCACTTGATAGCAATATTTATTTTACAAATGATGGTGGTGTTTATCGTTCGATTAATGTAAATTCTGGTTCAAAAGATTGGCTAAATGAAGTAGATAAATTTTACGGTGAACCATTACCAAATACTCCGAAATATAAATTCCCAACAATTTGGGAAAATATTTCTGATGGCTTAGCAACTACTCAATTTTATAAAATTGCATTGAGTAAAAACAATCCAGGTTATGTAACTGGTGGAGCTCAAGATAATTCTTGCTATTATTATAATTTGAATAATTGGTTCAATTATATTACAAATTGGGATGGAATGAGTACTTTGATAGACCACAACGACCCAGCTGTAATTTATGGAGTATGGCAAAGTGGGGGCTTATGTAGGTCTGATGATGGTGGCAAAAATATTGAATTACTATTAGCTGATACTCTTACGAGTACGAGTAAATTAGGAGAAAATGGAAATTGGGTTACTCCTATGGATATGGATCCAAATGATAGTAAAACAATATATTTTGGCTTAAGAAATTTATGGAGATCAAATGATAAAGGTAAATCGTGGAATAAAGTTTTAAATATAGACACAATTAAATATGCTGATACTTTAAAACTAAACTACAATATCTCTTATGATTTAGTTAAAACTTCATACAATAATTCTAATTATTTATCTTGTTATAGGCATGGTCCAAGTGTAAAAGATACTTTGAGTAAAAAAGATTTTTATTTGCCAAATGAATTATGGATAACTAAAGATGCTGGGAAAAACTGGTTAAAATCAACAACTAACTTACCTTTGAACTCTTTTGCTTTAGTAGCAATTGAATATGACAAAGTTAATCCAGAAATTATGTGGGTTGCTACAAATATTAAAACAATTTACAACTCATCTGATGGAGGCAAATCTTGGAAATTAATTCCTAAAGATTTACCAAGTAACTTGAACATTTCAACTTTAGTACATTATCAAAATAGTTCATTAAATACTATATTTGCTGGAACAAACAAAGGAGTATATTATACAAATGATACTATGAAAACTTGGGAAGCATATAATTTGAACTTACCTATGTGTGAAATTAGAGATTTGAAAATCCACGAATTATCTGGTAAACTCTATGCAGGTACTTATGGAAGAGGAATTTGGGAAACAAGTATTTTGGAAGCTCCAAATAGTGTAGAAGAAGAAAAATTAGATTATACATTTGATATTAACCCAAATCCAAATAATGGAATTTTTCATATTAATTATAAAACAATATTCAATTTAAGCAATGATTTAGATTGTTTAATTTTAGATGTATTGGGTAGAAAGGTATGGTCTGGAAAAATAGATACAAAAAGTAATGAAATCCAAAAATCATTTAATTTGCAGTTAGAAGATGGAGTATATTTTATAAAACTTAATTTTGGTGGAATTGATTTTGTGAAAAGATTTGTTGTTATTAAATAAAATTTAAATTTAAGTTAATATTGAATGTGAACAAAATTACAAAAACTAATCTTGAAATGTATTTCAAAATTGTTAATTTGGAAAAATATTAATGCAGGATTTGAAAACATTAAAATTTAAATTTAGAAATAATTTTAATAATTTTATTTTTAAAGATATTTTACTTTAGTCCTATTTAATATTAATGGTTAAAAAGGTAAATCTTTTATGTTTTTAATTATTATTATTTTCTTGTCGCTGAGCTATTTAATTTTGAAAATGTTTATTTTATTAAATTAGGAATTTGTAATGGCTAAAAAAGAAGTTGTTGAAAATGTACTCAACAAAAATGATGAAAAAGCAAGAGCTATAAAAGCTGCAATGGAGCAAATTGAACGCCAACATGGCAAAGGTTCGATTATGATGCTTAATGGTGATAGTATTGAAAAAGTTGATGCAATTTCTACTGGATGTATGTCTTTAGATGCTGCTATCGGAATTGGTGGAGTGCCGAGAGGTAGAGTAATAGAAATTTATGGTCCTGAATCATCTGGAAAGACTACAATTTGTCTTTCTATAATTGCAGAAGCTCAAAAAGCAGGTGGAGTTTGTGCTTTTGTTGATACGGAGCATGCTTTAGATATAAATTATGCAAAAAGATTAGGAGTTGATTTATCAAATCTTTTATTATCTCAACCTGAATATGGTGAGCAAGCTCTTGAAATAGTTGAAACACTTGTACGAAGTGGTGCAATTGATGTTGTAATAATAGATTCAGTAGCTGCACTTACTCCTAGAGTGGAAATTGAAGGAGATATGGGTGATGCTCAAATGGGTTCACAAGCTCGTTTGATGTCTCAAGCTATGAGAAAATTAAATGCTGCTATTGGTAAATCTCGTACAACTGTAATGTTCACAAATCAGTTGCGTAGTAAGATAGGAGTTGTTTATGGAAATCCTGAAACTACAACTGGAGGAAATGCACTTAAATTTTATGCTTCTGTTCGTATTGATATTAGAAGAAAAGAAGTTATAAAAGATGGTAATGAAATAGTTGGAAATAGAGTTAAAGTAAAAATAGTTAAAAACAAAGTGGCACCTCCATTTAAAGAAGTTGAGTTTGACATAATGTATAATGAAGGAATTTCTAAAATTGGAGATATGATTGATGTTGGGATTGAACATGGTTTAATTCAAAAAAGTGGCTCTTGGTTCCAATTCAAAACTGAAAGAGTGCAAGGTAGAGATGGCTTAAAGAAAATTATTCAAGAAAGTCCTGAATTATATGCACAATTAGAAACTGATATTAAAGCATATTTTGCAGATCCATCAGCTGCATTAGTTTAATTTTATGGAGGCAATATAATAGTTGCCCCTATTATATTTGAATGTTTATAATTTACAAATAGCTTTTTTTTTTTACAACAGTACTTTTATGACTAAACAAATAGCAAAACCATTTTTGAAATGGGCTGGTGGTAAAACTCAATTAATACCTCAAATTGCAAAACATTTGCCTAAGGATTTATATAATTCAAAATTTACTTATGTTGAACCATTTGTAGGCAGTGGAGCAATATTATTTTGGATGTTAAGTAAATTTCCTAATATTGAAAAGGCTGTGATAAATGATGTAAATGAAGATTTGATAAATACTTACAAAACAATTGCTAATAATCCAAAAGAGCTAATAAGTATTTTAAAAGTAATGCAATGCGAATATCATTATTTAGAATCTAATCAAGAAAACAAGAAATTATACTATTATGATAAGCGAACTCAATTTAATTTAAGAAATTCAAACCAAACTGCACATTCTGCTTTATTTATTTTTTTAAATAGAACTTGCTTTAATGGTCTTTATAGAGTTAATAGAAGCAATGAATATAATGTGCCAATTGGTAGTTATACAAAGCCTACAATTTGTGATGAAGAAAATATTTTAGCAGTTAGTGGAGTGCTTCAAAGAGTTGAAATTTTATCAGGTGATTTTGAAAAGACTTTAGATAAATCTTTAAATAATTCTTTTTTTTACTTTGACCCTCCATATAAACCATTAAGCAATACTTATAGTTTCAATTCTTATTCTAAAGATGATTTTAATGATAAAGAGCAAATTAGGCTAAAGAAATTTTGTAATAAATTAGATGGATTCAACTTAAAATGGATGTTAAGTAATTCTGACCTTAAAGGAAAAGATTTAAATAATAATTTTTTTGATGATTTATATTCAAATTATTTCATAAATAGAGTAATGGCAAAAAGATCAATTAATTCTAATTCTGAAAAAAGAGGTGTTTTAAATGAATTGTTAATTACAAATTATAAAACGATAGAATACATACCAGCTTTAGAATTTAATAAAGAAGATTTGTTTATAAGAAATTTCGACAAACCATATTGGGTCATTAAAAATAAAGTTCCTATTTCAGAAATAAAAATAGATAAGTCTTTGATGAGTTTTGATAACCCAATTTATGAATCAACTTTAAACACAATTATAAGTAATTTTAATTTTGATTTTTG
>JAYTXK010000243.1:0-3224 GCA_043743005.1 Ignavibacteriota bacterium | reverse complement strand
CAATTGTATATGAAGGAAATGGAACTACTGCTTTTGTTACAAATTTAATTCCTAAAACCCAATATACATTTGTAGCTTATGCCTATAATTGGAATGGAGTAAATCCCGACACTAAAAATTATTTAACAACAATCACTAATTCAAATACATTTACAAGATATGCTTTAGCAGAATCGCCTTCTCCTGTAATTAATTTAGTTGCGAAAAAATCATTTTCCGGAAATTCAAAAACAGTTACACTAAATTGGTCTTCAAACAAAGCTGATAAATACTTTGTATATTATAAAGAAGAAAATGCTTCTTCAGGATATATTAGTAGTGGGCAACCAAATGGGATTTCTCCTATTGGATTTCTTCCATATACAATTGTTTATGCTGGATCAAATACATTCATAGATATTAACGGATTAAATTCAAGTTCTACGTATAATTATTATGTAGTACCTTACTTAAGTAATCCAGTAAATGATGAAAGTAATAATTTTGGTAATGCAATGTTTGTTTCGGATATTATTACAGCCCCTAAAAATGGTGAATTAACTTATAGATCAACTAACTCTGTAACAATGACCTTTAATAAAGGAAATGGTTATAGTAAAATGATTGCAGTTTATAATACTGATAATAATTCATTTGATGGTCCTATAAATGGAAATTCATATACTAATGCAAATCAATTATTAAATAATTCTAATACTCTTGGTGGAAAAGCATCATTTGCATTAGATGTGAATGAATTAGTAGCAGCAAATAAAGCAGGTTTTGATACATTTACTAATAAAGAGTTTGTTGTAATCGATGGTTTAAATTTAGATCAAGTTTACAAAGTAAGACTTTATGGTTATAATGGAGGAAGTGGAAAAGAAATATATACAGCAGACTTTGGTACATTTGCTGAATATCAACATACTACTTTGGCAAATCAGCCAACTGGGCAAGCAAGTATTTTATCTGCATCATTTGTAACTGATGTTTCAACTGTTTTAAATTGGACTGCTGGAAGTGGCACAAAATCTATTATTTTTGCAGGTTCGTCTGCTTCATCAGTAAATCAATTCCCACAAGATGGAAGTTCATTAATAGCAAATTCTGATTACACTAGCAATTTATCTAATAACATTGCTGGAGCAAAAGTAGTTTATCAAGGTAGTGGAACTTCTGCAACTATTACAAACTTACCTTCAAATACAGAAATGTTTTATGCAGTTTATACTTATAATGGTAATACAGCTAATTTTAATTTGACAGGAAAGGGTTCTGAAAATTACAATGAAACATTAAATACATTAAATACTTCATTGTCTAATGTGATTTCTGCAAAAACTTTAGCACCAAAACCTGCTTCTCCATCGGCTTTAAACTTTCCTTTAGCAAATAGAACTTCAAGTCAAATGACAATACAATGGACTGATAATGCTGGTGGTTTGTCAAAATATTTAGTTTTAGCAAATACAACAAATTCATTTGGAGCACCAATTGATGGTAATGGTTACCCGACAGGGAATTCAGACTATTCAGCATCTCCAACATTTAGTGGTGGAGGTAAAATAGTTTATAATGGACTTACAAATAATAATCTAACAGTAAAAAACTTACCTTCTTCATTTGATGGTACTATAATTTATTACAAAATGTATTCTTATTTGGGAAACCCTGGGTCAGAAAGATATTCTAATTCTGCCACAGCTACAAATATAACAATTGCAAACAATACAACTTTGATTCCAACTTCTTTAGCTGCAAGCAAAGGAAATAATGGATTAGTTACTTTTGCTTGGACAAATGGAGCAACTACTGACAAAAACTTATTATATTATAGAAGTGGTGGAACTCCTACAGGTCCTAAAGACGGTATTTATAATGTTGATGGATCAAATATTGATGCAAATACTATTGTTTTAGTTAATGACTTATCAACTGGTACTACTTCAAGAACACTTTCAGGTAACTTTAATGCTGGAGTATCATATACTTTAAACTTAGCTCCATATAATGGCATTAGATATGAAAATGGTGATACTTACATAAACAACACAGATGGCAGTTATTCAGTTGGTAGCAATAAATATAATACTGTTTTCCCAACAACTGTTACTTTTGTACCATTAACAGCTGAACCAACTGGAATTCCAACTACTTTAACTTTATCAAACCCAACTGGTTCTACACTAAATGCAAGCTGGACTCCAGTAACTGGAGCAAATAGATACTTAGTTTTAGTAAGAAATGGTGCTGCAGCTAATATAGCCCCAAATGATGGAACATCTTGGATAAACAATAATATTAACAAATACACTCAAAATTATAGTTATGATTTTGCAACATACATTACAAGTTCTTTTAGAACTGACCAAGACAATACTTCTATAGTTTATAATGGAACTTCTACATCTACAACTATTTTAGGGTTATCAGCGAACTCGACTTATTATGTTACTGTATATCCTTTTAATCAAACAGGTGTTGGAATAGAATCAGAGAATTATTCTGTTGGATCTACTGCTAATAGGAGTACCTTGTCTCCAAAACCATCTATTCAAGTATCAACATTAGGTGATACTAAAACAAGTTCAAAAGTAAACTTATCATATACAAACGGAAATGGAAATAAACGATTAGTTCTTTATGGAATTGGTAATTCTAGCCCTACATTTACTCCTGTTGATGGGAATTCTTATTCAGATGGAGTTAGCTATGGTGATGGTGTTGCATTTAATACAAGTGCTTCACCTGCAGTTATTACAAATTTAAGTCCAAGTACAAATTACTCATTTGCAGTTTACGAATACAACATTTCTGGTGGGGCTGGATCTGAAAATTATTTATTAACATCTGCTCCCGCTCGTACAGTTCAAACTATGGCTACTTCAGTACCAACAAGTGTAGCTATTACTTCAGGTACTTTTAGCTCATATTCAACTGGTACTACTTATAACTTGACTGTTCAACTTAGAGATCAAGATGGGGTTGCTGTGGTTGGGCAAAATGGGACAGGAACTATAGCAATAGTTGTTGGCTCTTCTACATTGACTACTGGTACTACTAATACAAGTGCTTCGAGTTACAATTTAACTGGTTTTGACTGGTCAAATTACAACGATGGAAATGGTGGAACTGGACTGACTTTAACTGCTTCTTGTGGTACTCTTACTACAAATTCTCAAGCTGGAACATTTAACGTTCTTGCTGGGGCACCTACTGTTTCTCCATCATTATCTTCATTT
>JAYTXK010000242.1:0-2296 GCA_043743005.1 Ignavibacteriota bacterium | reverse complement strand
AATTCCACCTGAATGGCAATTATTTCCTGCATCTGCACCTCCACAAGTTTTCTCACCTGGAGCATTAGTATTGTATGGTGGTCCACCATCACGTTTTGTAATTTCAGAAGGATTTTTAAATGAACTAACAAAAATTAAAATAATTAAAAAGTAAAAGCAATATAAAATATAGTTGACCTTTTTTTTCACAAATTATTACCTTATACTATTTAAAAATATTTTTTTAGATATAATACTTTGACCATTTTGTAATCTTAGAAAATAAAGACCATTTACAATTAAATTTTTCAAATTGAGTGTATGTTGATTTTGACCTATAGTATCTTCAAAAGACCAAGAAGCAATATTGTTTCCTATCAAGTCAAATAGTTCAAAACTAATATTAGTGCTGTTTATCAAATTATAGCTTACATTTATTTTATCTTCTGTTTGATTATAATTTACTAAAAAGTTAATTTGTGAATTTAATTCATTTTCTTCAATAGAAGTTATTGTTTTAGGATTGATTTTAAATGATTTTGTATAAGTAAAATCACCATGGTCTGTGCCGTCATTATTTGCAGATATTCCTGCATAATAAAAGGATATAGTACCTTCATTTTCTATTGGAGCAGTCCAATAAAATGTCCATCTTCCATTCCCTTCTAAAGTTGCACTTGTTCCTGCATATCTATATGTAATATATTTCCTTCCAGATAGTTCACTTTCAGCAGTTAGTATTTGTGTTCTCTCAGGTTCAATTATATCAATACTTCCTGCATTTTTCAAATTATTATCACTCAAAGCTACAAATTGAAAACCATACCTATTTATGTTATCTTGAAAAATATTGATTGTAATTTTATAAGTTTTACCTAATTCATATTCAGATATATTATTTTCAATTTCTAATGACATTTTACCATTACCAATATTTACAACATTATCCGAATGGCAACCACTTTTTGCACAAGTCAATTCTCCTGGAGCACCAGTTGTGGATATAGGTGCACTATTACTTGCATAAAGCAATAACGAAGTAATAGTTAATAGAAAAAATACTTTGATTGAATGTTTTGTAATAAACATATAAAGCCTTAAAAATGAAACTAAATAATTATAACTTAATTATTACTTAATCTAAAAATTGATAGTCAAAAGCATTTTGACTTAGTTTCCCAAGCCGTTAGTAGTTTGGGTGTCTCCATTTTTTGGAGTGTACATTTTTATTGAGAGAAAATAGTATTCATAACTCATACTTTTTTATTTATTAAGCACTTACATAATATTTTGCAGGGGTCGATTGACCCATTTCAATAAATTATACTATTTTTTGTGCTGAAATATTAAACATACTATACAAAATATATACTAATATATTTTACTGACGTTTATATTAAAATTATCTTGCGTACTTATTTAGGTGTAACTTTATTTATATTTAAACAATATTCAAAACTTTCCAATATATTCAAAGCCAAATGCTTTAATGTAGTTTTTATTGGAGATTTGATTTTTTAGTAAATCATTTGATTGGAGTTCTAAAGGAACGTTTGAACTTACTAACCAACTAAATGATGAGTTTAATAAAATTCTCTTGCTTATATTATTATTTGTTTCATTGAAACTACCGTTAAATTCACAAGCAAAAGCAAAGCGATGAACCTAAGTGTGTTTCCCGTCACTCCGAGCATAGCGAGGAGCATAAGTGTTTGGTATTAATTTCTCCCTCCCCGATTTTAACTTGTTAAAATCGGGGAGGGAGAGGGTTGGGGTGGGGTTCTTAATTGGTATTTTACCTTTCCCCCCCCTACCTCACAACCATCACAGAGATATTATTAGTTTTATTTCCATGCTTAAGCTGTATCATATAAACACCACTTGTGGCTTTTGAACAATCCCAATTAAGGTAGCCAGAGTATGAATTTAGCTTATTTATTTTGATATTACTTTTGTCATCAATCTTATTTCCAAATACATCAAATACATTTATTTCAGAAGCATCAATATCAAAACTCATATCCCAATAAATTAAACTCTTCACTTCATTAAAAGCAGGTATTGGGTATGGAGGGTAGGAGTAGAATGTAGATTCATTTTCGGTAAATTCAATATTAGATTTTGGATCTAAATTTATTATATATTCTTTATTCAAATTATTATTAATATCAAATATACTTGCCAAATATTTTTCTGAATCATTATATTTTTTTACCCACTTCCAAAGTTTATTATCCTTAATTTTATGATCTTTCCATTTTGTTAGAGTATTATCCAAACTTTCAATTATAAAATTCTTACCAACAATATACAATTT
>JAYTXK010000241.1:0-5521 GCA_043743005.1 Ignavibacteriota bacterium | reverse complement strand
TTAATTTAATTATTTTTAGCTTTTTTTTAAGTAAAGTTATAAATATTAATAATCACTCTCACTTTTTGCATCTACCACAAAAGGTAGCAACATCTCTTTGTGCCTATTGGTATTTTCATATCACCTGTGGCTACTCTCACATTGCCCAAGTGGTCTTTCAAGATTGTTGCAAACTTCCTTCGGCACAAGGAAGCCCTACATACTCTTTTTTTTCAATTGTCATTTTAGAATTTATTTTGGAGTATTAGCCAATTTTTTAATTTGTACATTTTTTAACAAGGTATTCATTTGACTTATAGCAATAGAATTCAAAGTAATTAATCTTTCCTTTTGAGATTTATCTTGCTGAATTAATACTGCATTAAGGCTTTCTAAATTTGATAATATTACCAACTGTTCCAATGTTGCATAATCTCTAATGTTTCCTGATAGATTAAGATTCTTATCTCTCCACAATTTAGCACTAATACCAAATAATGCAACATTCAATAAATCTGCTTCATTAGAATATACTAAGTTTATTTGATTTTTATCTAGTATTTTGGGGATTAAATTCTCTTTAATTGCATCTGTGTGAATCGTATAATTAATTTTAGAAAGTGTTCTCTGAAAGTTCCAATCTAAATTTAATCTTTGATTTTCATCATCTTTTAACCTCTGAAATTCTTGGATAAGGTAAAGTTTAAATTCTGCACTTATCCAAGATGCAAATTCAAAGGCAATATCTTTATGAGCAAATGTTCCTCCGCCATATCTTCCTGATTTAGATTTTATTCCGATTGCATTTGTATTTTCAATCCATTTTTGAGGTGTTAAAACAAATGAATTTGAACCTGCTTCATTTTTAAAGGTGTCGAAATAGACACGGTTAAAATTTGGATTATTAATTAGTTCCCAAAAACCTAGAAATTCAATTGTAAATCTTGTTTTCATCCAATTTTGAATAACATAACGTGGTTCATTAGTATTCTTTGATTTAGCTATATCAGTAAGGGAGATATAATCTTTTCCATGTGTATTAGATACATTAATCTCAACTCCTTTGACATTTATAGATGTGTTTTTACTCATTATATTTTGTATATAAATTTTAAAAAAACAAATTTACAGAAATATTATTCATTTCATATCACTTATAGCTACTCGCACATTTCCTAAGTTGTCTTTAATTCCTGTTACAAAACATTTATATTAAGATACTTAAAATTGTAAAACTCTATTAAACGAGCGAAGAAACATTGCCCATTTGCCGAGTAGTATTTGTAAGTACATTTCCTTCCCAGTCTGTTAAATTAGGTTTATGAATTTCATGCCATCTTTTAACAAAAATATCTATATTTTCCATATCAAATTTAATTAATTTCTGTAGTTTAGCAATTTCTTTTTCATAACCTGATTTTGTATAATAGCTTCCTATTTTATGTTCAGGTAAAAACAACATATAAAATAAAGGTGGACCTTTGTAATATTGACTACATCTTAGTTGCATAACAGTTGAACTATTTGGTGGAATTCCAAAATTTATGCTTTCATATTTGTTAAGTTCAGATATTGATTCCAATTCAGGTGATAGCTCAAATATATTTAAATTCATTTGAATATTTTTCTTACCACTATAAATATCAATATCTATCCTTTCCAAATATTTTTTACTTTTTAATCTATCAAATTGATAACTGTATCCACGAGTGGATCTGTTATATTGACCAGTCCACGAAGTTGTAAATTGTGAAGGTACAAAATTATTCTTTTCTAACGAAGGAATACCAACTTCTTTAAATAAACTAATTAAATCTTTCAATAATTGCTTGTTTGAAACATTATAAAATATTCCCATATTAATCCCTTTAATTTCCTTTGTGCAGAAACTCCAGAACTTGCTCCTCTAAGCTTTACTTTTCGCTCCAATTCCATTACACGAAAGTAATTTTTATTTATTGCATTAGGTAAATGTAATATATTACCTACCACCAGCAAGGGATATACGTAAGTCTAATCCTACTTGAGTGGTAGAAAAGCCGGGTGCAGAAGCTCCAGCAGTACTATTGCCTTCATATCTGAAAAACCAAGTGGCAGTTACTCTATTGCTCATAGAATATCTTGCTTTAGGTTCAATAATAATTTGAGAATCGCCTTTTAATTGCTGACCAGTACTATTGCCAGTGTAAGTTTGAGGATTTAATACATCATAAGATGAAGTAGAATTTTTCTTATAACTAATTAGCAAGCTAAATTCCAAATCGTTTTTCAAATCCAATCCAAATAAAGGAAATGTAAATCCTTTCATTACATAATTAGACTGCAAACTAAATTCATTTGTTGATTGGCTTGATATTGCAGAGCGAGCAGCCGAATTCAAGTTGAAATTATTTGTTGAATTCCATTTTAGAGTGGCAGTTAGCCTGCCATCCATTTTCTTTTCATCAAAACTCATAGTCATACCGAATAATGGGGAAAAACCAGTTTGTACAGTTTGATTTTGGATTACTCTACCAGCATCATCTATTTTAACGCTTTCATCATAGGTGGAAGTATATGTATGTTCTATTTGAATTCTACGAACATAATCACTCCAAAGAGGGAATTTCTCCAAACCTTCCCATCTAATTCCCCAGTTTACACTTGGTAGAAACCTTGCAGTACTGCCTTTTGAAAGGCTAAATGCTTCCAAACTTTGAGAGAAAGATTCAGCCAAAGCAGCTTGAATTTTTCTGTTTTTTTGAATTGTATCAAGAGTATTGTCATTTTGAATTACATCTTTCTTTTTATTAAAATTATTTACAACACTTTCAATTCTATTATTAAATACATTAATACCAAAAACAGATGGAAAGCTAACAAAAGTTCGATTAAATGATTCTAAAGCCACTATATTTGAAAAGTTAGGCACTTTGTCTGCACCTGTTATTACTGTTTGGTTCCTATTATATCCCAAATCAGTTTTCCAATTCAAGTCTAGAGTTGCACCTTCCCACAATGTGCGTGAAGTAGTAATTTTGAAAGTAGTTTTTTGATTATAGTTGTCTTGCATAATAGCATTTGCTGGTCTCAATCCCGGACTTGTAGAAAAAGCTATAAATGGAAATGCACTTGACCTAACTATATTAATATCTCCATGTGGATTTTCAATTAATCCTAATTGATATGCAAAGCTTGGTCCATATATATTATCACTTTCTCTAAAAGTCAGTCCCCTTCCCCAAACATTATTAAATCCATTTCCACCAAATACTCCAGTATTGGTAGCTGTATTTGATTGATCTAAAGTAAAATCAACTCTTCTAAAATCCAAGAATATAGTTTTGATAAGTTTAAGAGCATTTCCAATAATTCCAGTTGTAGTATCTTTAATTGCAACTCTAAATGGAGTTTCTCTTTGTACATTATACCATTCATCAGTTAATGTTTGCAAACTTAAAGCACTATTAAATCTAATTTTATTATTATACCCAGTATTTTTAGCTCTATCAGTAAAATTAGGGTCTGGTTGCAAAGGATTATTCCAATTGTAATCAGTAATAAATGAACCAGTCATTTCAAGATATTTATTCAAATTATAAAAATCAGGTATCATCGGTTTCAAATTGATAGTAACATTTTGAGTATGTTGGCTATTTTCACCAAAATTAAACAAATACCCATCTTTTAAAAATATTTCTTGTCCAATATCTCTACCAGTTCTTTGTTTCCCAAAGTTATCTAATTCATAAGGTAATAAAGTACTTAAAGTACTAACACTATAATCAATTGTAGGACTAAGCAATCCACCTTGTGATAATTTCCAATTAAATTGTGCAGACCTTTTTGCAGTAAAATCTCTAACAACAGGGCTTGGAATATCTAAGAAACGAGACTGCTCTGTTTGTCTTCGTCTTAATACATCAACTCCAAGTGTAATTGTGCTTGGAAGTAAATTCATCTTCCATTTTGAATAAGTCTTTAAAATTGGAATTTCTTTAGCCCAAGATAGTGGTTCAAGTGGGAGCAATTCACCCAGTGAGTTTGAATATTGAGCATTAGTCTTCCACATCCAATTGAACTTTTCTGTATATAATGGAGATCTTTCAAACTCTTGCGAATAAGAATATCCAAATGTAATCTTATTTAGAGTTTGATCAACTAAGAAAAACTTAATTGGGATTCCAAGCTTTACAGATGTCAAAGCCCAACTATCTTGCACTTTCAAAGATTGAGATCTATTAATTATTGCATCAGCAGCAGCTTTTTTTTCTGTTTCAGTAGCAGTAGTAGGTAAATTATTTTTTGCTGCAATTGATGCTTCTTGCAAATTAACATCACTATTTGCTACATATTTAGGGTCAGTCAAAAATTCAGCATGAGTGTATGTAATAGGGATTTTCATTGCAGCAAAGCTTGGAGGTGCAAATTTTTCCAAGTTGCCAGTCATTGTAACTGTAAAATTATTTTGTGATGTCCTATTCCCAAATCTTTCTTCAAGTTTGTGGAAATTTGGTTCTTGCCTATTTAAAGATGCATCTATAGTTCCCAAATCTGCTAACTTCAAACTTGCTGATGCAATTGCAGCCCAATCATTGCGTTGCTCAGGCTCTATTAGTCTTAATTCATCTATCCACACAGTAGTAGTAAGTTCATTAGGGAACTGTTCATTAGGATTGGCTATACCAACAGCATAAAATTGGATGCGTGTTAGAATAGGATCTCCTCTAATCGAAAACTTTGCCAAAGGATCATTTTTCAAAGGATATGTTTGTCTATCAAGTATGCGTGATGTATCTCTAATTTGCTTTATTGCTGTTAGCTCTTGTAAATTAATTTCAACATCTTGCCATCCACGAGTAATTGGTCTGCGATATTCATAATAGTTATTTGAGTCAATTCCAAATCTTAAAAAAGCAAAACCTTTTGGAATTGCACCTGCAACTAAGTTATCAGGCATAGAACCATCGCCATGGAAAAAGAATTTTAACTTTTTGTAGTTAAAAATATCTTGTCTTTGCATAATTCTTGCAGCCATTCTTTCTTCGCCATATCTTAAATTACGAACAGAAACAGCCAATGATTGCTCATTTAATCTAATTTGCAAACTTGGGTCTGCATTTGGTTGCAAAGGTGCCAAAACTCCCGGAGGCATAGTGTAGTAATCTGGTGCTTGACTATTTTCAAATAAATTTACAAATGCTAATTGTAAAATACTATCATTGGGACTAAGATTGGATTGGAAATTATGAATTCTCTGCCATTGAGAGCCAATCAATCTCCAATCTACAATACTCGATGCTAAGGCACCACCTTTAAATGAAACTCTTGCATATTGAATATTTGAAAACAAAGGATTTCCAACTTTTGAACTTGGCTTTCTAACTGGTATTCTTAATACATACCAACCATTTGCCCCACCAACAATTTGTGGATTGATACCAGGAGTTGGTTCCAAATTTACTTCATATCTAAAATAACTATTATCTAATGCAATAGTTTGACCATTATTTTCATTTAGAATTTCTTTATCTGGGAATTGTCCTAATTCGGCAAAAGAAGC
>JAYTXK010000240.1:0-3012 GCA_043743005.1 Ignavibacteriota bacterium | reverse complement strand
TCAAAATTTGCAACTTGGGTTTCTAGAATCGCTGCAGTTGTAGTTGCTGGTTACTCATTATATGAATTTATAGATTCAAAAGATCTTCATTGTGGAATTGTTTTTGAATCAGGAGCTGGTGATTATGCAGAATATCTAATAAAATCAGATATTAATGAAAACATATCATATGCTGATATAGTAGGCGTTACTGGTGGTAAAGTTAGCAAAAACACAATTAATGCATCTAAGTATATGGTAGCTTCTTTAAGTCCAATTGTTTTAGGAAACTCTCCCTCTAATAAAGATAATATTTCAAATTATGTCAAAATTGCATTTATGGGTCAAGTACCTGTAAAAGTAAAAGGAAAGGTTAATATAGGAGACTATATCTTACCAAGTGGTAATAATTCTGGAATTGGTATAGCAAAGAACCCAAATGATATGGAAATAGATGATTATATTAAAATTGTTGGAATTGCATGGTCAAATGGTGATAACGAAAATTTTAATTTCATTAATGTTGCAATTGGTATCAACCAAAATGATATTGGTTTACAAATTTCTAAACAAACAAATATTATTAATCAACTTAGAAGTGATTTGAATACTCAAAAAAATAGAAATAATAAAAATTTAAGTGTTTTAAGTAAATTAGTTCCAGGATTTAATCCAGAATTAGAAAATATTGATAATAATAATATTGTTGATCATAAATTAAATACAAGTTTTACAAACTTTAGAAAAAGTAAAGAAAAAAATAGCGAAACATTGAATAATTCAAGTGTTGAAGAAAAAAACAAAAATTTAACTGATGTATTTATTCCTACTCTTTATGCAAACCCTCAGATAATAGAAGATGCAGTTCAACTTTCTTTAGATCAATTCATTTCTTCTGGAGGAATACCAGAAAAACATCCTTTTTATGGTAAATTATTAAATCAGCCTAACTATAAAAAAGAAGTTGTAACTACTATGTTAAGCCAAATGATGAGTCATTATAATAACTTAGTTAAATCATATAACAATTCTAATAACAATATTAAATAAGGAATACAAAATGAATAAAATATTTTTTAGCATTATAACATTATTAATTATTAATATTAATATTACTTATGGACAAAGTTTAGTTCTAGCAAAATTTTTAAATGCAAGTGGTGGATTATATTCTTCCCCAACAAATGTTAATGGTTATTTTATTAAAAGTTCTATTGGACAAGTTGCTGTTGAAAAGAAAATTGGATCACAAAATAGTGATTTCGTGTTGTACAATGGATATTGGAGTAAAATTAGATCTGCTCCTAAAACAGCTGTAAATTTTGAAAATCTACCAGAATATAAGAAAATAAATAATTCACCTAATCCATTTTCAAATACAACTAATATTAATTATGAATTAGTTGGAGTTTCAAAAGTGGAATTAGTGGTTTATGATATTAGTGGAAATGAAATAGCCCAACTTGTAAATGATGTCCAAGAAAAAGGGCATTATTCAATTGAATTCAATGCTTCAAAATCAAACTTAATACTTAGCTCAGGAAACTACTTTTATGAATTAAGAGTAAGCCCTATTGCGATAGGTGAACAATATTTTGAATTATATAACATTCGAAATATAATGGTATTAGTTAAATAATCTAATAAAAATAAATTAAAAAAAAATAAAACAAAGGAAAAGAATGAAAAAGTTTACTATAAAAGTATTATTGATTTTAGCAATTGCATTTATGGCTTCAGCTCCAGTATTAAATAGTCAAGTACCAAGAATGTTAAATTATCAAGGTAATTTATTTGATAAAAATGGACAAGCATTAAATGGTACTTTACCAGCAACATTTAAATTATTTGATATTCCATCAGGTGGGACAGAAATTTGGTCTGAAACTCATAGTTTAAAAATAGATAGTGGATATTTTAGTATTTATTTAGGTAGCAAGAACCCATTTGATAATATTTTATTCGACATTCAATATTTTGTTGAAGTCTCAATAAATAACCAAGCACCTTATGGAAGAGTGCCATTAATAACTTCTCCTTATGCGTTTAGATCAATTTACACAGATACTTCTAATGTTGCTAAAATTGCAATCAACGTAATTGATGGTTCAATAACTTTAAACTCACTTGCAAATAGTGTCAAAAATTTAGGTGGAGATTTGATTGGTACTTTACCAAATCCTAAGATAAAACCTTCAGCAATACTTGGTGCTATTCCAGATCACTCAATTACTATTGATAAATTAAGTTATAATCTAACTTTCCCTCCAGCTGGACCTGCGAATGGAGACTTAACTGGTACTTATCCAGATCCTATTATTGCAGAAGGAGCAGTAAAAACAGATAGAATTTTTGATGAAGCAGTAAATTCACAAAAAATCAGAAATGGTACAGTTGCATATATCGATATGAATTTAGATGCCCTATCAGGTTCAATTCCATATAAGGCTGTTACCGCAATAACAGGAAATTTTAAAGATGTCTTTTCTACAAATGTAACTACTGGAGTTTCAAGTTCATCAATAAGTGTAAATTCTCCACTTGGGAATTTGACAACTGTAAATAGCTCATTTGCTAATATAACTAACTCAAATGTTCAAACTGAAATAGTTGGTACTTCTACAGCAACTATTAGTTTTAATGCTCCATTAGCAAATTTGACAACTGTAAATTCAACAAACACAAATTCATCAAATGGTAATATTGGTAGTTTAATTTCTGGAGTTTTTTCTGCTACTACAAGCATTACAACTCCTCAAGCTAATATTGGAAATGCTAATTTAAATAGTTTAGTTACTGGTACGGCTTCTGCGACTACAAGCATTACAACTCCTCAAGCTAATATTGGAAATGCTAATTTGAATAGTTTAACTGCTGGTACGGCTTCTGCGACTACAAGTATTTCTACTCCCCAAGCTAATATTGGAAATGCTAATTTGAATAGTTTGACTGCTGGCACGGCTTCTGCTACTGTCAGTTTGAATGCTCCACAAATAAATGGAACTAACGCAAACATAAATACTTTAATTGCTG
>JAYTXK010000239.1:0-4410 GCA_043743005.1 Ignavibacteriota bacterium | reverse complement strand
CAAAACAAACTATACTAATTCTTAAAAAAACTAAACCACTCCCACTAGAAGGGAAAGTACTAAAGAATTCATAAATACTTTTAAAACTATAAGCATAGGGCAGAGCAACAATAAGAAACAATACTCCAGTTGGTAAGCCATATTTTAATAAAAATTTAGTTCTTTTTTGAGATTCAATAGATTTTATAATTACACCAAAAGTTACTCCCCAAAAAAAGTAAGCTGAATAAGGGAAAATAGGAAAAATAGAACCATATTTAAAAGTGAAATAATCAGCAAAAATAAAGTTAATAGAACTAAAATCAATTGAATGAACAAAAGGAGTAGCCAAAGTGAAAATTAAAGCCAAAACAAATGCAGAAATTCCTAAAGATTTATCTGTTTTAGTAACTTGAAAAAGACCAAGTATTAGCATAAGAGAAATGCCAATTAATTGCAATACATTTACTTTAAAAATATTTTGCCACTCTTTAGTACTTAGGTAAATCAAGTCGTAAATAGTATTAGTTGGGTACATTAATACATAACCAATAATTATTAGGGCTAATGCCATAATAAATCGCTTATTGCTTGTTTCTTTTTTTAGTTTTCCATCGTTTTGTCTTTTATTAGCAAATACTTGAACTGCACCTGAAACTATAAGGAAAATTGGAGCAGTAAAGCCCCTAATAATATGCCATAATGACCAAGGCATTTGAGTAGTATCAAAAGCTTGGGCATTGGCAAGGGCATCTATTGTATGCCCTTGAACCATAAAAATCATTGCAACAACACGAGTAAGGTCTAAAACAGAAACTCTTTGGGTGCTAAATGGTATATTAATTTCATTTTTCAATTTTAATCTAAGATATTATTGACTAATTCTATCTAAGTTTTGCTTGAGAGCTTCAAAAAGTATGATACCAGCAGAAACAGAGGCATTTAATGATTCAGTTTTGCCAAGCATTGGGATTTTTACTAAATAGTCGCATTGTTTTCTTATAACAGGTCTGATACCTTTACCTTCACTACCTATAACTATTACAATTGGTCTATCATAAATATTTTCAGTATATATTTTATCTGTATTCATATCAGTACCAACAATCCAAAAGCCAGCCTCTTTGCATTTTTCTAAAGCATTAGCAAGATTGCCAACTGCAGCAACTTTTAAGTGATTTAAAGCACCTGCAGATGCCTTAATTGCAGCAGGGGTAATTGGTGCTGAATTACGTTCAGGCAAGATAAGACCCGAAGCACCCGAACATTCTGCTGACCTTGCAATAGCACCAAGATTATGAGGGTCGGTAATTTCATCAAGTGCAATTAATACTTTGTACTTTCTTGTTTGAGATATTTTAAGTAAATCTTCCAATTCGCATGTATCAATCAAAGTCATTAGAGCAATAATGCCTTGAGATTTCTCACCTCTTTGACATACTGTACGTTCCAAAGCATTAAATTTAGTTTTATCATGAGTTACAATAGGAATCCCATTTTTCTTGCATAAATTAAAAATTGAACTAATTGCACCACCTTGAACTCCAAAAGCAAGAAATACTTTTGATACTTTCTTACCAGAATTAATAGCTTCAAAAATTGCATTCCTGCCATAAATATAATCTTGATCTTCCACTTTTGCTCTCTAATTTTAATTTTGTTTTATTTAGTATTGCAAAATTACGTTATTTTCAAATGAAGAATATGTAAATAATTTGAATTGTTAAATATTACATTTACAAATATGAAAATAATATTAAAATTAGATTATAAGTTCTAAATTTGTGTTAGTTTGTGTTTTATTTTTAAACTTAAATTAGAAATTTACGTAATATACTACATAATAATACATTTTCAATAAAAGGAAAAAAATGAAAAATATAGCACTATTTTGTTTACTGATTATTTTCAGTTTGAAGTTACAGTCGCAAGTTGATACTACAATGAGACTTAAAAGTAATGAGACATCACAAATCGATTCTACTTTGTTTGATTTGAATGATGATGATTTTGATATGAAAAGTAATAAATTTAAAATATTTAATTTTACTTTAAAAAAACCAATTATAGAGCTTCAATACGGAGTTAGTAAGGCTTCTTATGATTATAACGTGTCTGGTGTATTGCCTGCCAAACTAAGCAATCTCAACACAATAGAATTAAGAATAGGTGATATTAGTATTTCTAAATTTACTCCAAAAGATTCTACTTTGATTAAAACTACTCATAATAATATGTTTTTCAAATCTGTATATGGAAGCAAAGAAGATTTGGCAAATACACTAATGCAAACAGCAGAAGGTATGAGTTTTGGTTGGAATAAAAATACTGGTTATGGTTATAAAATTGGTAATGAAGGTATGATTAGTTTATATCATGGAAACGGCTATACTTGGTCATTTTTGAATATTAATAATGCAGACTCAACAAATAAATTAGAGGATTTTGGTAAAAATATAATGAGATTTGGAAAACAGTTTCAGTCTGGAATAATGATTAGTCCAGTCTCTCATTTAAATATTTCTTTAGAATATCAAAGAAGTATGATTTTTCCTCGACACATGTTTTGGTATGATTTCGGCAGTCAAATAGTTGAAGAAGCCTCAAGTGGAGTATTAAGTATATTTACAAATAAGATTAAAAAGACATCTCCTGAACTATATCCAATAGTAAAATTTGTTTTTGATACTGGCTTAAGTTATGGATTTTACGAACTTCGTAAAAAAGATATGAACTGGCCTATGCAAACTGCTTCCCCACTTTTAATTGATTCTTATAAAATTGGCTTGTCATATACTTTTAATTGAATTGTTTTATAATAGCAAGGTAGATAGTAAATATATTTACCTTGTTTATTTATTAATTAAAAAATCTTTTTTTTCTACAAGCACTTCTTGCAACTGATGATAAATTAAATGGTCTAATTTCTCGTGAAGTATTCTTATTTCCAATTCAGATTTTAGGTTAATCATATAGTCTTTTTTGGCTCTTTCTCTATCTTTTTCTTCTTGTCTATTTTGGCTCATCATAATAATTGGGGCTTGCAATGCAGCCAAGCATGAAAGAATTAAATTTAATAGAATAAATGGATAAGGATCAAATTCTTTATTTGTAAATATAATTACATTCAAGCTAATCCAAATAAGCATAAATAAACCAAATGACATAATAAAAGTCCAACTGCCTCCAAATGAAGCAACTTTATCAGCTAATTTTTGACCAAAAGTTAGCTTTGCTTTACTATTGTCATCATCATCAGTGCTTAGAGTTTTGTTTTCTTTTAGAGAATTTAATACTTTTTTTTCTAATTCTGTGAGTTCGCCTATTTCATTGACTAACAAATCAGAAATATATCTATCATTAAAAGTCTTAATTTCATTTGAAGTTATAGAAGAATTTTCATTAAAATTAGGGTATTCATTTTTAATAAAATCAATAATTGAATGTGGGATGGTTTTTGCAGATACTTTTTCCTTAATAGGAAACTCATTATTTGAAATATCACTTATAAATTTTTGCATTATATTGGATTTAATAGTTAGTTTATTTCTTTTTAATATAATGTCGAATTATACTTAAAGTTAGTTTAATGTATTTTTAACCTATATATTTTTATTTGCTTAACCACCATTTTTCCTAGAAAACTATAATTTAGATTTATTTGATTTTAGCTATTCTCATTACTCATTTTCAAATCCAAATCGTATTGCTTTTTTTAATACACTAATATTAATATCTTTAAGAGATTTAAATTTGATACAATACCCTGTAATACTTGCCTTACCTATATCTTTCCCATAAGTTTGCGATATGTATGTCTTATCTTTGATACCAATTATATAAATAGAGATACCAGTTTTGTTTGCACTCCAACCAATTTTATAAAATTCCTTGCTTGTACCTTCAGCGTATTCCATCATCTGAGTACCATATCCAATATTGGGGTTTGCAACTACTTTATTTTCGCTATTTTTACTATCGAGAAACCATAAATTGCAATCAGGAAATGTTTCCAAAGTGAGTTGGTGTAATACTTGCATTTCGCTTCTTTTTGGTTCAGCTTGGCTATCTATATATTCTTGTATTTGCTCTTATATATTCATATAAATATAAAATTAAAAGTTATTTGTTTCTCTTGTCTTTCCCAACTTGATTGGGAATCCAGCATTTTGCCTTTGAATTACTCAAAAAAGACTGCCCTTTTGAGACAGCCCCCTACTTTTTTTTTTGTCATCCTGAATTTAGTTCAGGATTTTACTGGTTCTGCATTTGTCTTTGACTTCCGTCACTCCAAAAGGTCAATTGACCCCAAGCGATGAACCTAAGTGTTCGGTATTAATTTCTCCCTCCCCGATTTTAACTTGTTAAAATCTTTAGGGCGAGGGTTGGGGTGGGGTCAGCACTTTTGATGTTACCGATATTTCGCTACGA
>JAYTXK010000238.1:0-1664 GCA_043743005.1 Ignavibacteriota bacterium | reverse complement strand
TTTCAAAGAACGAATTAAGAAAAACCCTCTGTAAGCAAGCTGACATCTCCATTTCAATAATGGAGAATAAAAAATTAATGCAAAATCATTTTGTTATTTATCAAGCAGTTATGCCATTCTTTGCAGGGGTTGATTGACCCTTTACAGTGAAAATGATATATTTATCGCAGTAGAAAAGTAAAAACAAAATAAAACATTATAATATGTAATAATGACGTATTAAAAGCGATAGTATTGCAGAAAACTATATTGTTTTTAATTTTAAATTAAATCCAAATATAGATTCTTGTTTTATAGACCTAATTTATACAGCTTTTTGAGGAGCTTCCATATTATGACCACAAGATTTGCAAGTAGTTAGCGAATTATCACTATAAAATTTATTCATCAAAATAGGAAGCTCTGTTACTATATTTACAAGAGGAAAAGTTTCTCTATATAGTTGGTTACCACATTTTTCACAATACCATTCTAATGCATCATCAATAGTTGAAGGTCTTTTTTGTTCAATTACTAAACCGATTGTGTTTGGACCTCTTTGAGGTGAATGTGGAACTTTCCCAGGTAATAAAAATACTTCACCTTGTTTGATATTAATATCTCTTTGTGTACCATTATCAATAATTTTTACAGTAATATCACCTTCTATTTGGTAAAAGAATTCTGGTGTTTCATTGTAATGATAATCTTTTCTACTATTAGGTCCACCAACTACCATAATTATAAATTCACCATCTTCATAAATTTCTTTATTTCCAACTGGTGGTTTTAAAAGGTGGCGATTATCTTCAATCCATTTGTTTAAATTTATTGGGGCGAATATACTTGACATAGTTTCCTCATTATTTTGAAATCAAAATTAAATATAAAATCATTATTGAACAAACCTTATTTAAATTATTAAGAAATTAAATTATATAAATATTAATTTAATAACTAATCCAAATTTACTTTTTGGGGTTTATCAATTCCAAAACCAAGCATTTTCTCAGCTAAGTCAGTAAATGTATATGGAGTATCTGTCAAATAAAAGTCAAGCATATACTTATCATACTTACCCAAAATATTATTTTCTTCAAGCAATTTTTTCACTTCCAAAGCAGCATATTCTCCAGTATCAATTAACCTTACATCTGGCATTATATTATGAATTAATTCTTGAAGAAAAGGATAATGAGTGCAACCTAAAACTAAAGTATCAATTTGATGTACTTTAAATTCATGTAAATAATCATGAGCAATAATATTAGTAGCTTCACAACTAATCATACCTTCTTCTACTAAAGGAACAAATAATGGGCAAGCTTTGCCAAATACTTTCATATTATTGAAAGAGTCGTGTTTCATTATTTCTTTAGTATATGCTTCGGAATTAATTGTAGCTCTTGTACCTATTACACCTATTCTAGAATTTTTAGAATTTAATGAAGCAGCTTTCGAAGCAGGTTTTATCATTTCTACAACAGGGATTATTCTTGCTACCTTTTGAATAGATTCGATTGCTAATGCTGATGCAGTATTACAAGCAATTACAATTAGCTTTACATCATTATCAAGAAAAAATTCAGTTGCTTGCCTCGAATAATTCTGGATTGTTGAAACAGATTTATTTCCATAAGGCACTCTTGCTGTATCTCCCAAATAAATATAATGTTCGTTTGGTA
>JAYTXK010000237.1:0-3523 GCA_043743005.1 Ignavibacteriota bacterium | reverse complement strand
TAAGTATGGAAATGGTTCTAATACAGGTGGTAGGGTTGATTTATATAATTCTAAAGATGGTAGTTTTATTAGAAATATTTGTGACAAAGCTACTAGTGGTTTTGCAACTTCAAGAAATGAAAATGCGTTTTTATTATCAAGTTATGATTCTTATAATGTACATAAAAATGGTAATGATTATTCGAGTATAGATTACTATAATAATTATTTAGATTCCAATAATATTAATCACATTTTGTTAGATGTAAATGGTAAATCAATTTATAAATCTATTTACAATCTTCAATTCTCTCCTAATTGTGAACTAATTGATGGATTAATTGATAATACTTGTTATATTTGGAAAACATCTGATATGAAACCAATATTTGTTTTATCAAATAATTATATAAATTTAACATTTACAAATGATTCAAAAAGATTATTAGTTTTTAGAAATAATTTACTTCAAATCATTAATTTTTATGGTGACATTATTAAAGACTCTATTTTTGTAAAGGATAGATATATAAATAATGTAATTTGCAGAATAGAAGGAACAAATAAATTTCTAATTGGTGGAAGTGATGGAGTGCTAAGACTCTTTGAAGAGGAGCTTATGAATAAAGGACTTGTGTCATTATTTAACTCTGATACAAATGTTTATTTTGCAAATAAACCTGTAAAATTTATAGATAAATCTGATGGTAATATCAAATCTTGGTCTTGGGATTTTGGAGATAATTTTAAAAGTAATAACCAAAATCCAACACATACTTATCTAAAATCTGGTGATTATTCTGTAAGACTAATAGTTTTTGATGGAAATGTTTATGATACTTTAAGTAGAAAAAATTATATTCAATTAAGAGTTAAAGCTGGATTTGAAGCAAGTGATTTAAATATTATAGCTCCTTTTCAAGTAGATTTTAAAAATACTTCACAAGGAGAAAATACTATATTCAAATGGTATTTTGGCGATGGAGATTCGAGCAATATTCCTAACCCAACACATAGTTATACAAAAGCTGGGAAATTTGACGTTAAGCTCATTGTTTCTGACGGCAACTATTCCGATACATTAAATAAAGCTGCTTATATCACAGTCAAACTCCCACTCTTAGCAAATTTTGAAGTTTCAAATAATATTGGTGAAACTCCATTTAAAGTACAATTTACAGATAAGTCAACTGGTGATATAAAATCATGGAAATGGAAATTTGGTGATGGAGATTCAAGTAAGGTTCAAAATCCAAGCCATACCTACACAAAAGAAGGTAACTATTCGGTTACATTGATTGTATCTGACGGAAATAAATCAAGTACATATACAAAAGAAAAATTTATAAGCGTTGCAAAAACCGGAGTTAATGATTTATTTGAAACAAGTTACATTTTATTCCCCAATCCTGCAAGCAATTATATTGAATTGCCAATTGAGATAAATTTAGAAAATGAAATTAATATTTATTCAAGTGTAGGTCAATTAGTTTCACATGCAAAATCTGAAAATAATAAGTTAGATATTTCAAATTTCCTACAAGGAGTCTATTTTATCAAACTGAAAGATAAAATGTATAAATTTGTGAAGGATTGAAAATAATCAATTAAGGAACTTAATTTTCTATACTAAATTTTCGTCTGAAAAAAGTCAATTTTACTTAAGTACTTCAAATTTAGTAATCTCATTTCTACTTTTCAATTTGATAAGATATATACCTGAAGATAAACTTAAATTATTTAAATTTGACTTTATTTCTCATTAAAAGAAAATGGTTTTATTGCTTCAATTATTAAAATAGCACTTTCAAAACCTTCTTTTATAATTCTAATGTTATTTATACCACCATAATATCCATCTAAATGCAATACAGTATATGCGTTATTCAAATGATTTAGCAATTTTTTATCAGTTTTTGCTAAATTATTTTGATAATATTCTATTGATTTTCTACCTCTTCTTTTAGGAACTTTTTTTGATTCAAAAAGAAAATCAAGTGCTTTTAGCATACCAACATAAGCTATGCCACAAGCAGATTGAACATATTTAATATCGTTATAAAATTTATCTTCTTTTCCAGATAATTTTAAATCTTCTTCGGCGTTTGCTATATATCGCATTGATTCAGTATAAGGGTTATTATATTTCATTTTATTAAAAACTAATTATTTAAACAATATTTTAAAATTGACGATACAAGAGAATAAATTATTTTTCTTTATTCTCTTGTATTTTTAAATATACTATTTACAAGCTGCAAAGCCTTTATCTATATCGGCTATTAAGTCTTTTACATCTTCAATTCCAACTGATAAACGAATTAAATTATCGGTTAAGCCAATTTTTTCTCTTTCAGATTTAGGTATAGATGCGTGGGTCATAATAGCAGGGCTTTCAATCAAACTCTCCACTCCTCCCAAACTTTCTGCAAGCATAAATACATGAACATTTTCTAAAAATAAGCGAGCATTATCAAGTCCACCTTTAATAAAGAATGTAATCATTCCCCCAAATCCTCTATTATATTGAATTTTTGCTAAGTCATATTGAGGATGAGATTTTAATCCAGGGTATGTTACTTTTTCTACAAGTGGATGATTTTCCAAATATTCAGCTATTACTTGTGCATTTTCTTGATGCCTTAGCATACGAATAGCCAGAGTTTTTACACCTCGTAATACAAGCCAGCTATCAAAAGGTGATTGAGATGGACCGATTGAATTTTGTAATCTGGCAAGGTCTTTATATAATGCTTCATTATTCAACATCAATGCACCTGCTACTACATCGCTATGCCCATTGATATATTTTGACATAGAATGATAAGTAATATCTGCTCCTAAGTCAGTAGGATTGCAAAGATAAGGACTCATAAATGTATTATCTACAACTGTAATAGCTCCAACTGTTTTTCCAGCATTAGCAATTGCTTTTATATCACATATTTTAAGTAATGGGTTTGTTGGAGTTTCTATCCAAATCAAGGCAGGTTTTAATTCATTTATTTTTGAAGTAAATAAATCTAAATTTGATGAATCAGCAAAAGTGAAATTAAAATCTTTTTGAAATACAGTAGTGAAAAGTCTATATGTACCACCATAAACATCATCACCACAAAGCACATTTACACCTTTTGCAAGAGTATGCAAAATTAACATTTCTGCACTCATTCCTGTAGCAGTTACTACACAATATTGGCAATTTTCCAAAGATGCTAGACATTCTTGAAGTCTGCTGCGAGTAGGATTGTGAGTACGACTATATTCATATCCTTGATGCACACCGGGAGATTTTTGCACATAAGTAGAAGTTTGAAAAATTGGAGGAGTAATTGCTCCAGTAGTAGGATCTGGTTGGTTGCCAACGTGCAAGGCTCTTGTTGCAAAGCCATTTTTAGTATAATCGTGATTTGACATTTTTTTTAAATTGTATTAAATAATAAAGTTCAAAATTAAGGAATAATTACAAGATAATCTATTTTGAGTTTTAAACTTTAATATTATTTTAAAACTTTTTATATTAAACCTTTTTAAAGTAATTTAA
>JAYTXK010000236.1:0-1514 GCA_043743005.1 Ignavibacteriota bacterium | reverse complement strand
TTAAAATTTCTGTGGATAAAAATGAGCAAAATATTCTTTGGTCAATTAGAAAAGGATTGCTTGCAAGTCTTGGTGCCACTCGTCCAAGAGGTACTAGTTTTATTTTAGAAGATGTTGCAGTTAGAATAAAAGATTTACCTTATGCAATTTTAGATTTAAATCAATTGTTAAATGAGTTTCAATTTGAAACAGGAATTTATGGACATGGCATTGATGGTAATCTTCATTTTATGCTTGCAGAAGATTTTAGTAATATCAATAATATTAATAAGTTTGATAAATTTTTAATCAAACTTAGTGAATTAATTATAGACAAATATGATGGTTCTTTAAAAGCAGAACATGGTACTGGCAGAAATATGGCTCCATTTGTGGAAAAAGAGTGGGGTAGTGAATTATATGATATTATGAAATCAATAAAGAGTCATCTTGATATTAATAATATACTTAATCCTAATGTAGTTATTTCTCAAGATAAAAATATTCATATTAAAAATATTAAGTTATTACCATTGGTTTCTGAGATTGTTGATAAATGTATTGAATGTGGATTTTGCGAAAGTTCTTGTCCAAGTAAAAATGTTACTCTTACTCCAAGACAAAGAATTCAAATTTCGAGAGAACTAAAAAGATTAGATATAAAATCAAACGAATTTACAATTTTAAAAAATGAATTTCAATATTATGGAATTGATACTTGTGCAAAAGATGGAGTTTGCATTATTAATTGCCCAGTTAAAATAAATACTGGTGATTTGATAAAGGAAACTATGAATTCGAATCACAATAAATTTAGTGATTTATTTGCTAATACTCTTTCTAATAATTTAAACAAAGTTGAAAAATTGTTGAACTTTGGGATTAATATAAGTACAAATAAAATTGTAAACAATCTTACAAAAAAAGTAAATCAAATTTCTAATTTAGAAATTCCTGAAATACCTAAAACATATAAATCTATTAACAAAATTAGCAATAATAATAACTTAAAAGCTGATATAATATACTTTCCTGCTTGTACAACAAGATTAATGGCAGGGAGTGAAAAAAGAGATTTAGTGCAGCAACATCAATTTGTAGCAAGTAAAATTGGATTAAATTTACATATTCCAAATGAAATTAATGGAAAATGTTGTGGATTAGCATTTTCATCAAAAGGATTTAATAATCAATCAATTAAAGTTCAAAATGAATTTTTAGATTTTATTAAATTAGCAACTAATAATTATGAAATTCCAATATTAATTGATTCAAGCTCATGTTATTACCATTTGGTAAATTCCCAAATAGAATTTAAATTATTAGATACAATTGGATTTATTGAAAAATATAAAAAAGAATTAAAAAGAGAGTTTAAAAGTATAAATAAATTTACTTTTTTCCCAAATTGCTCATTAAAAATAAATTCAGATATAGAAAAAACTAAAAATTTAATTCAGTATTTTAATATTGAATCTGAAATAATAGAAAGACCTGTATGTTGTGGTGCAGCTGGTGATAAAGGCATTTCATTT
>JAYTXK010000235.1:0-3025 GCA_043743005.1 Ignavibacteriota bacterium | reverse complement strand
TGATTATGTTTATAATATTGAATTTGAAAAGGCAAGAGATTGTTTCCAACAAGTTCAAAAAAAATATCCAAACCATCCTGCTGGTTACTTTTTAGATGCAATGATTGAATGGTGGGAAATTAATATGTTTATTTATTCTCAGAAAACTGAAGATGAGTTTTTAAAGAAAATAAATTTTGTAATTACACTTTGTGATGTTGAATTAAAAAAAGATCCTTATAATATTTCAGCTTTGTTTTTCAAGGGAGGTGCTTTAGGATATAGGGGTAGGTATTATGCAAATAAGAAAGAATGGTTTTCTGCTGGTTCAGATGGGAAAGATGCTTTTGAAATTATGGCAAAATGCTATGAAACAGCACCTGGTAATCACGACATAGTATTAGGGACTGGTATTTATAATTATTTTTCAGAAGCAATTCCCGAAAAAATGCCTGCTCTTAAAGCTATTGTACTTTTTTTCCCTAAAGGAAATAAAAAACTTGGCTTAATGCAATTGAAAGCTGCAGCTTTATATTCAAGATACACAAAAATTGAAGCAAAAGTTGTACTCTGGCAAGCATTTTATTCTTTTGAAGATAATCCAAATGAAGCTGTTTTTTATTCAAAAGATTTATACAATTCATATCCAAACAATCCTTATTTTCATAGATGTTATGCACGTTCCTTAGTAAAATATGGTGCTTGGGATAGTATAGAATTAGTCTGGAGAAATGTTGTTAATAGAGCTTTATCACGTCAAAAAGGATATGATAATGCAATGGCACGTGAAGGCTGTTATTATGTTGGTTTGGCTTTAGAAAGAAAAAATGATTTAGAAAAAGCAATAAAATATCTTGCTAAAGCTGAAGAAGTATCTAAATATATTAAAGATGATGAATCTGGATTTAGAATTAGTTCTCAATACAAACTTGGTTTGATATACGATAAAATGAATAAAAGAGATTTGGCAATCATAGCCTACAAAACTGTATTGAGTATGGATGATTACCAAGGTTTACACGAAAAAGCTAAAAAATATATTAAAACAGCATATCATGAATAAAATAACAACACTAATATTTTTTATTTTTACATTTAGCCTTCATTCTCAAATCAAACTTGGAATTGATGTGCTTCAAGAAAGTAATTTCAAGCAAATTGAAGGTAAAAGAATTGCACTTTTTTCAAACTTTGCAAGTAGAAATTCTAAAGGTGAGCTTACATTTGATGTTTTCAAACGAAATCAAAATAAATTTAAATTAAAGTGTAATTTTACTCCAGAACATGGATTTTATACTACTCAGACTGCTGGCAAATCAATTGAAAATGATTCGCTTGATGGAATTTCTTTAATTTCATTATATGGACAATTACGCAAACCAAAAGATGAAATGCTTGATAGCATTGATGTTATTGTTTGTGACATTCAAGATATAGGTATTCGCTCATATACTTATATTAGTACATTATTTAATTTAATGTCTTCTGCAGCCGAACTAAATAAAGAAGTTATTGTTTTAGACCGTCCTAATCCTCTTGGTGGCGTTTCTATTGATGGTAATACAGTTTATGATGAATATCGCTCATTTGTTTCTGTAATCCCTATTCCATATATTCACGCTTGTACAATTGGTGAAATTGCTGAAATAATTAATGGTGAACATTATATGGGTAATGATCAACATGGCAAATTCTTGAAAGCTAAATTGTCAATTATCAAAATGTCTAATTGGAAACGTGAGCTTGTGTGGGAAGATACAGGATTGCAATGGTACCCAACTTCTCCAAATATACCAAACGTTCAGTCTATTCGTGGAATGGCAGTTACAGGAATATTAGGTGAATTGGGAATTATAAGTATTGGGATTGGGACAACTTCGCCATTTCAATATTTAGGTTTTCCTGAATTTAATACTTCAAAGTTTTTAAAAGAAATTAATAAAATTAATTTGGGTGAAACTCAATTAAATAAAACGCAATATACTCCAAATTTTGGAATGAATGCAAATAAACTAAACAATGGTTTTTATTTGAATATCATTCCTTCAAGTAATTTCAAACCTTACCAAACTTTTTTGAATATTTCAACAGCATTAAAAAAATCAAATCCTGAGCTTTTTGATGAAGCAAAAATTACAGGAGATAAAGCAAGAATGTTTAAAAAAGTTACTGGCACTAAAGCAATATTTGATTATCTTTTTGGAAATAAAATAGACTTACCAAACTACACAAATGATGTAAATGATTTCTCAAAGCTTCGCTCTAAATATTTGTTATATAAGTAGATATGTATATTATTAAATTATTTAATAAAGTGATTATCAAAACTTTAAGAAAAGAATAGCTACACCAATAACTGCTATTATTGCACCAATTATTGATGCAAAACTTAGTTCATCTTTATATATTATTTTAGTAAGTGGTAACATTAATATAGGTTGAGTTGCCATTAAAGTAGCAGCAATTCCAACCTGTGTATGTTGAATAGCATAAAAACTTAAAGATATACCCAAAAATGGTCCGAAAAATGACCCTAATAAAATATTTCTTTGAGAAACTTTATCATTTTTAAATAAATTTATTGGATTTACATATTTTTTAATATAAATAGCAATTGGAAGCAAAATAATTGTTGCTGTAATTAATCTATAAAAAGTGCCAATCATTGGGTTAATATCTCCTTCTTTAAAAGCAAGTTTAGCTAATACTAATCCAATTGCTTGACAAATAGAGCCAATTCCAGCATTAATTAATCCTTCTTTTGAAATTTTAAATCCTTCAGAATTTGTTTGTTTCCTTTGAGTTATAACTAATATAATTCCAAATAATGTTATCATTATTCCAATCACTCCTTTCAAATCAATTAATTCATTTAAAAAGAAATAAGATAATATTACAGCAAATGCTGGACTACTTGCCATAACTAAATTTGATAGCCTCGGTCCCATCATTGGAAATGCTTTAAAATAAAATGAATCACCTATGACTAATCCAAAAATACCACTCAAAGTTAAGTAATATATTTGTTTAAAACTTAAAACAAAGC
>JAYTXK010000234.1:0-2344 GCA_043743005.1 Ignavibacteriota bacterium | reverse complement strand
CTACTACTGGAATTTCAAAAATAAAATTTAATTTGATTGAAAAAGGTGAGACCAAACTTGAAATATATAGCACAAATGGATATAAAATTATGACTGTTTTTTCAAGCTATTTATCCCCTAAAAGTTATGAAGTTAACTTAGATTTATCAAATTTTTCAACAGGTACTTACATTTATCTACTAAAAACACCATCTGAAACGTTGTTAAAGAAATTAATTATACAAAAATAAAAAAATGAAAATTATTATTACTGGTGGTGCTGGATTTATTGCTTCTCATATTACTGACAGATATATAAGCCTTGGACATGAGGTAGTAATTATTGACAATATGTCTTCTGGTAAATTAGAGAATATAAATCCAAATGCAAAAATATATAAAGTTGATATAAAAGATGAATCAATTATTGACATTTTTATGAATGAAAAGCCTGATATTTTAAATCATCATGCAGCTCAAATGGATGTTAGAGTTTCAGTAAATAACCCAAAATTTGATGCACAAGAAAATATAATTGGTAGCTTGAATTTGTATGAAGCATGTGCAAAATCAAATGTTAAAAAAATAGTATTTGCTTCTTCTGGAGGTACTGTTTATGGTGAACAATTTGAATTTCCAGCTGATGAAACACATCCATTAAACCCTTGCTCTCCTTATGGTATATCAAAAATGGTAAATGAAAAATACCTTTTCTATTATAAGGCAGTTTATGGAATTGATTATGTAGCATTAAGGTATGGCAATGTTTATGGTCCTAGACAAAATCCACACGGTGAAGCAGGAGTTGTTGCTATATTTGCACAAAGATTATTGAAAGACAAAGAAGCAATAATAAATGGAGATGGTTTAATTACCCGTGATTACATATTTGTAGATGATGTTGTAAATGCAAATGAAGTATCTTTAAAAAATGAAGTTTCAGGAATATTTAATGTTACTACTGGAATTGAAACCAATGTTAATCATATTTTTAGAGTTTTAAAAACTTTATCAAATTCAAATCAATTAGAAATACATGGCGAGGCTAAAGCTGGAGAACAAAGAAGAAGTGTTTGCTCACCCAGAAAGTTTTTACAATATGGATGGGAACCAAAAGTAAAATTTGATAATGGAGTAATTGAAACAGTTGAATTTTTTAAAAATAAATTAAAAAATAAATAACGTTACCTCAATTAATAAAGTTTTGTTTGTTTTTGATACAAATTTAACTTAATTTTGAAAATACGACAATTTTTATCTTTATTAATAAACAATTATTATTCTATTTCGTTTCTATTATAAATTTATATCAAATTAAAATTAAATGACTGAAATACAGCAATTATATCAAGAAGTAATTTTAGACCATAACAAATATCCAAGAAATTTTGGTAAACTTGAGGCATGTACACATCATGCAGAAGGAAAAAATCCATTATGTGGTGATCATATTGATATAAATTTGAAAATTGAAAACAACATAATTAATCAAATTAGTTTTACTGGAAGTGGATGTGCAATTTCAAAAGCATCTGCATCAATTATGACTTCAGAAATTAAAAATAAAACAATTTATGAAACAAAAGAGCTATTTGAACAATTTCATGATTTGGTTACAAGTGCAAAAACTAAAGAAATTGATTTAGATAAATTTGGTAAATTAGCAGTTTTTGCTGGAGTTAGAGAGTTTCCTGCAAGAGTAAAATGTGCTTCATTGGCTTGGCATACTTTAATGAGTGCAATTGAAAATAAAAATATAGTTGCTATAACGGAATAATAAATGGAAACAGAAATCCTTGAAAAAAAGGAGCTTAGCTTAAAAGAAATTGAACTTTTGAGTATAGAAAAAATTAAAGAAATTTTCGACCCTGAAATCCCAGTTAATATTTGGGAATTAGGTCTTATTTATGATGTAAGTGTTACTCTTAAAAAAGAAGTTGCTGTTATTATGACACTTACAGCTCCAAACTGTCCAGAAGCTGGTGGAATACCAATAAGCGTTGAGCAAAAAATTCGAGAAATTGAAGATGTAACAGATGTAAAAGTAATTTTAACTTTTGATCCACCATGGGAAATGAGCAAAATGAGCGAAGAAGCAAAATTTGAATTAGGCTTCTTATAAAAATATTCTTAATTTGCATTTTGAATTGAGCAAAATTGAGAAAACATGGCAATACAATTTTATAAACTAAAAGTTATAAATATTATTAGAGAAACTGCAGATGCAGTATCAGTGTTCTTTGAAATACCGTATGATTTAAAAGATACTTTTAAATACAAGCATGGTCAATACTTAACTTTAAGATTTTTCTTTGATGGATTGGATGAAAGAAGAGCATATTCTATCTCTAGTAGCCCTTTTGTA
>JAYTXK010000233.1:0-2577 GCA_043743005.1 Ignavibacteriota bacterium | reverse complement strand
TTAAATTATAATATATAAAAAAAAAAAAAAGGCTTTTTTTATGAAAGCCTTTCTATAACAACATCTTAATTTATTGATAATCAGTATCATTTACAATTTCAGTTATAAACTCACTAATTGTTTTAGTATTCATATGAATTACATCTGATTGTAAATCATTTAACATTGCTAAGTATGTTGAATCATTATTCACATTTTTATAATCATTAATCAAATTTAATATTCTATTTCTCATTGAAAAACTTATTACTGTATCATTAGGATAGCTTTCAAAATTGTTTAATTTATAAATTGAGTTTCTAAAATCAAACAAAGTATATGTTGTGTTTATTTTAATATTTGTTGATAAGCTCGAAACTGAAAAATAATTTTGAAGAGTATAATAATATTTAGTCATTTTCAATCCCCAAAATGTATAATTAAAGATACTATCTCTTAAGTTATATAATAACCCTGAACTAAATGCAGTATTTACAGTATCACTTCCAATCATTGATAATCCTAAAACATTACTGTTCATTGGTGCAATTAAACATGGAGCATCTACATTACTGTAGCATTCATATGGACCAACAGGATTTAACGAACAATGTGCGTTTGATATAAAATAATCACATGGTCCACCACAAGTATTTGGAAGATTGCTGCCACCTCCACCGGGAATGTTTGAAATTGAGTTTGATTTACTAATTGATCTACCAATATTCATTTTTTTTGATAATAAACCGACTTTAATAGATAATAAATCATAATTATATTTTATAGGTTTTGAAGACTTATAATCAATGTTTTCATTTCCTACTACCATAATTGTTTTACTAACATTTCTTAGATTTAATATTCTATTTGTTATTAAACTTAAATCCGGTGCTACAATCCCAGATACTTCCGAACTTAACTCAGGAACTAATTCAAAATTATTATTTACAAATTTATAAAATTCAAAACTAATAGATTTATCATAAGAATAAACACAAATTCCTTTAACATTATTCAAATTTAACTCAGTACTTTTAGAAACTAAATTGTCAAAAATATACACATAAGCACATTTTTTATTTATATAACTGTTATTTAAGATTTTTAATTTTGAGAACTCTTCGTTGTTTAAAATCAAACTTGAAAATTCTAAATTTTTATAACTCTTAGTTAGTATTTTCTTAACTAAATTATTATCAATAAACTTTAGTTTTATTATTTTCTCACTTTGAATAATATTACTTTTTTCTTGACTAATTGGAGAATTGTTAGTACAAGAATATATAGATGCAATAAAAAGCATCAAAATAGAAGACCTGAAAAAATGTTTCATAAATGAACTCCTTTATAATATAAAAATAATTAATTAACTAAACCATAAATATAAAATTTTATGTTTTCATTTGAGCTATTCAATTTGAAATTTAATTCACATGTTTGTAATCCTAATAATTTTGGTTTAAAATATATGTTTATAAAAGATTTTTCAAATGGTTTTATAATATATTTATTTGTATAAATTTCAAAATTCTTGTTACTATAATTTAAATTAGATATACTCATTTCATTATTTGTTCTATTTTCAACAAAAATATTTTTAGAATAAATTTGACCAATTTTTGAATTATTAAAATAGATTAACTTGTTCATTGGAAATAGCTTAAATTGATATTTAGGTATTAATGTTAAATTTATTGTGTGAATAATAGTTCTGTTTTTTAACAATTCAATTTTTTTGAAAATTGTATCATTATATTTATCAATATTCAAACTAAATCTTATATTTGCAGTATCTAAGGGACTAATAGTTTTTTTTGAAATATTTCCATTCATGCAACTACATCCAAAATTAATTAAATCAAAATCTAACAATTGTCCTGATTCATTGTAAAAAGTAAAGTTACACAATATTTTATTATGTACCACTATTTCATTTTTTAAAACAATATCGCTATAATTAGATTGCTTTTGTTTGCAACTATTAAACATTAATAATGTAAATAAAATGATTATTATTAATTTCAAATTAGTATTCTTAAAATTATTTAGTTATATATTTTTTAGCTCTATTTAAAAACTGGTCTTCATTATATTTTAAAGATACTTCAAGTCTTTTATTGTCTTTAAAATAATCATTATTGTGAATTAAAATAAAAGTCAACTTCTGATTTGAACTATTTAAAATTTTAGTATTAATTATGCAAAAGTATTCACATACCCAATCAGAAATTTCTCCTGAAAGCTCACTAATTTCAATAAATTTCCCATCAATAGAATCTAATTTATAGACTTTCATAAAAAGTGATTTTTTAAGTTTGTTATAAGAAATAACACAAAACCCTGAATAATTATCATATATATAATTATTAGTATTTAAAATGTTTAATAATGTATCATAAAATAAAACTATTGAACAAATTTCATAATTGTTTGAATTATTAATTAATAATTTGAAACTCAGCAAGGAATCAAATTCACTTTTTGGGAATTTACTTGTCACAATTTCATAATTATTATTTGATAGTATTATTGAATTACAATTTATTTCTGAACCCCATAAATTAAACTTTACAGTTTTAGATAAAGTTGATTTATGGG
>JAYTXK010000232.1:0-6601 GCA_043743005.1 Ignavibacteriota bacterium | reverse complement strand
TTGAATCGCTTGCGAATGTAATTGAAACAAAAACTAAGTACAGAACTATAATTTTAAAATAATAAGCCATATTTACAAATATAAATAAAAATGCACTGTTTTTTATCACAGTGCATTTCTCTTTTATATACATTTTATTAACAAAGTGAAAGAATACATATTTTTTTCAATCAATAAATTACAAATTTCTTTAAAATTTAATAAATTCATTGAATTGTTCAATTGCTAATTTAATTTGTTCGCCAGATTTCATATTTTTAATAACAAATTCATTGTTTTTTACTTCATTATCACCAATAATTATAATATAGTCTGCATTACTTTTATCTGAATCTTTCATTTGTGATTTGAATGATTTTCGTGATATATCATAAGTTACAGAATATCCAATATTTTGCAGTAAAGTAGAAATTTTGATTACATAATTATAAAATTCAATTCCAAAACTAACTATGTAAAAATCTAATTTGTTACTTATTTGTGGGAATAAATTTTGACTTTCTAAAATCATTAAAAGTCGCTCTACACCAAATGCAAATCCAATTGCTGGAGTTGGTTTGCCTCCTAAGTCTTCAAATAGCTCATTATATCTGCCTCCACCTCCAAATGAATCTTGAGAGCCTAAGTAATTACTTTGAAATTCAAAAACAGTATGTGAATAATAATCCAATCCTCTTACTAACTTATGATTTATTTCATAATTAATATTCAAATTATCCAATGATTTGGTTACAAATTCAAAATGTACTTTGCTATCATTATCTAAGAAATCAATTAACTTCGGTGCATTTTGAGTTACTAATAAATCTTTTTCATCTTTGGAATCTAATATTCTTAATGGATTTTGATCTAATCTTCTTTTACTATCTTCAGATAGATTCTCAAAATTATTTTTCAAAAAATTAGTTAGTTCTATTTTATAATTTGAAATTGTGCTTTTATTACCAAGTGTGTTTAATAATAACTTGTAATCTTTAATTTTCAATTCATTTATAATAGCATCAGCTAAGCAAATTATTTCAACATCGCTTTCTGGATTTGGCGAAGAAAGACATTCTGCACCAAATTGATGAAATTGTCTTTGTCTACCTTTTTGAGGTCTTTCATATCTAAAAAAAGGACCAAAATACCAAAGTTTAGCAATTGCCTGTTGTGCAGTTAGGTTATTTTGGATTACTGCTCTTACTAATGCAGCAGTCATTTCAGGTCTGAGAGTTAAACTATTATCTCCTTTATCTTTAAAGGTGTACATTTCTTTATTTACTATATCTGTCGATTCGCCCACACCCCTAGAGAATACTTCAGTATATTCAAAAATTGGGGTTCTTAATTCTTTATAATTAAATCTATTTGTTACTTTTCTAAAAATATTTTCAATATATTGCCAATTTTCTATTATCTCTGGTAGTAAATCCTTTGTTCCTCTAACTGCTTGTAACATTGATTGATTATCTCCTAACTTCTAATCTTTTAATTAATTCTTGGGTAGGTGTATTTAAAACATAAAAATATTGACCAATTGGTAATGTTGAAGTATCTAAAGTTACTTCGTAAGCACCAGTTGGCTTTGATTCATCAAAAACAACTCTTACAATCTTACCAGAATTATCATAAATTCTCAAGCTTGAGTTTCCTTTTTCAATTATTTCATAATCTATAATTGTATTATTTCCAGCAGGATTTGGGAAATTTTGATTTAAATATAATTTTCCTGTGTCATTAAATAATCTAATTTCTCCATCTTTGCAAAAACCTTCTAATCTAAAAATAGTTGAGCTTTCATTTATCAAGACTTTGTCATAACCAACAGGTTGTGAATTAAATAATTTGATTTTAGTTGTAGAATCATTACCTAATGCAACTTTAAATCTAATAGAACCAATTACAATTTCTTCATTAACTTGAACTTGATTTAACTTTGTTTCTGGAAATTTCATCTCTATTTCAATAGTTCTTTCATTCCCATTTATAACACTATTTTTATAGCCACTTACAGGTTGCAATAGAGTAGAATTAAATTTTAAATAAGTTTTAATACCACTAAAAGTATTTTTAAAAGGTATATCACTGTTTTTAATTAACTTTATATCCATATTAACATAATCACCCGGTTTGCCTACTATTGGCGACAAACTTAGACTTGCAGTATCTACTGAAGAAGCAATACCTTTACCAATCATTGGAACTTTAATTGGACTATTATTACCATTAAATCTAAATATAGCAGTACTATTTTGATTACCTAATACTTGTGGATTAAACCTCAATGATAATTCAGCTCCTTCGTTTGGTTTAACTATTTTATTTTTAACATCAGTTAATCTAAAATAGTTTGTATTAGGGATTGATACAAAAATACTATCCAAATTAATATCATTAGATGTATTATTTTTAATTAAGTAATTGGCAGTTTTATCTTTGTAATCTCCCAATTCAACATTTGAAAAATCTACATACTTTTCTATTAAATTAATTGAAGGAGCAACTGATAAACCTCTTAAATTTGTATAAACTGTATCCCCTGGTATTACCAACATTATTTGAGCTTGTTTTAAGCCAATTGATTGAGGATTAAAAGCTATTTCAATTTCTTTTATTGAATTAGAATCCAAAATAAATGGTTTGCCTGAAGATAATAATTTGTAATCATCTTTATTTGCTCCAACTATTGAAATTGATTTGACTTGATAAGGAAATGCAGATATATTATATATCATATTTTTAATTATAGAATCCTTTTCAAATTTTAATACTACATCTCCAAAATCAATTGATTTCATTGAGGCTTTTGCTATACCAATTTTAAAAGTACAATCTGTGGTATCTAATTGCAAATCCTTTTCATTTAAATTCCAAATTTTTGCTAATCCGTCCCAACTTGCTGTAAGGACTCTACTTCCGTCAAAATTTGCTACTGCTGAAGTTACGCTTGTGCTATGCTCTTTAAACTGCCTTATAGAATCACCTGTATTTGCATCCCATTGCTTTGCAATTCCGTCAAGACCTGATGTAAAAAAGCTTTCTGTTTTTCCATAATAACCAAATGAAACTTTATTTATTCTATTTGAAAATCCATTTTCATTTACAGGATCATATTTAAATAATCTTTTTTTAGTATTAAAATCCCATAAACTTACTTTGTTGATATATATTTCAGAAATTACAATTTTCTTTTCGTCTGGACTAATATCAAAACTAAAAATTTGAGAAGAAGCATTTGAATCTCTAGTATTAAAGCTACCAATCTGTATTATATTGCTATAACTTGTTATATCAATAATTTTAATTACCCCATTAGCTCCACCAACAGCCGCATAGTTTTTAATTGGAGAAAACATACCATAATTTAAACTACCAATCCCAATATTATTTGAAGTGTATTCTATGTTTAGTACATTATCATATATTCTAAATTTTCCATCGCTACAAGCAACAATTATTTTACTTCCATTAAAATTATAATTGACACTATTTGGCTTTACTTGTAAATTTATTCTTTTTACTAATTTCCCTGTGTAAGCATTCCAAACAATAACTGAATAATCAAAACAAGAAGACACAATAAATTGACCATCAGGGCTAAACACTGCATAATTAACTTCATCAGAATGACCTTCAAATACAAATTCAAGAGTTCCATTATTTGCATTCCAAGTTCTTACTATTCCATCTTTACAAGCAGTAACTATTTTTGTTCCGTCTATATTAAAAAATGCACTATTTACATCAAATCTAGAATCAAAACCTTGCCTAAAAGGATGTGGAAAATTTAAAGTTCTCCCAACATTATTTGGCCAAAGTTGAGTAATTTTAATTAATCCCTTATCGGTTTGAATTTTTGGAACAAACCATTGATGTTCCAATCCTGTTACATTTGTTGATAAGACATTCCAATTCAAACCATTATCTAATGAATAATCCAATTGTATCACATCTTTTGGCAATAACCCTGCCCAAGTAACATTATAATATTCACTTCCAACTAATATTTCATTACATTCATTTGGAGTTACCATTTTTATTGTCTTAGTATTTGGAGGTGTATTTGGAAATCCTCCAGTTACTAAAATTTCATTTCCAAAGCAACCATTTGATTCAATTAATATTCTTGTAAAGACAATTGCTGAATCAACTGGTAAATAATTTAATGTAAAGCTATGACTTGTATTTTGAGGAATTAAAATCGGTTTATTTATATTTCCATTTGTTATATTAAATATGCCATTATTTGAATCTTCAATTTTCAATTTATATAATGTAATATCTCCATTTTTTGCAGAAATATTTACTGTAATAGCTTTTGAAGTATTTGGCAAAACTGAGCTAAATCTTAAATAAGGAGGGTCAAATTCTAATCTTGGTTTTAAAGTATCTGCTACTTTAAATTCAAATTTTGTAACATTCGTATCAGTTAATAAAGATAAATCAATTTTATGAATTTCATCACAATTCAAGTTACTTTGCCAAATTAATTTACTCGGCTTATATCCATAAATCATACTTAACATTGTTTTGCCAATCAAATTAACATCATCTTCATTGCTAATTTTATCAAGATAGTAGCCATTAGTTGAGTTAGCTATTTGCTCTAATTCTGGAGTTATTGTTCTTTGCAAATTTAATATTGAAATAGTAACACCAATTGCTTTAGCAGAATCTAAAATTGATTGAGTGCTTATTTTACCATATCCATCAGTTATTAATAGTATGTGTTTTTTGAACTTTGCTTCTTTAATATCTTTGAAAGCACCTAAGGGTTCTCCAAAAAAACCAGAATTATAATCAGAAGCAATATATGGATACAATTGTTCTAAAGAATTAGTTACTTTTACAACATTTTGTGTAAAGTATGAATTGAAATATGCGTTTAAGTCAAAGCTCAATACTCCACATTCACCTTGATTAAAATCATAAATACTAATTATTTCTTTTATTAAATTTTTAGCTAATAAAAAATTTCCATTATTATTATTTATGTTTAAATCAAATAAAACTAACATTGAAACTTTATTATCAATAGTTGAAGGCTCACTTACATAATTTAATATTTTTCGATTAGAATTATTATCTTTTACTTTAAAATCAGTTGATTGTAAATTTAGATTTGGAACGCCATTATTTCCAAATGACATAATTTTAGTTGTAACTTCTGGATATTTGCTAATATCATTAGTAAATACTTTTATAGATTTTGAAAATAAATTATTATTTGAGAGAGAACAAATAATAATGATAAAAAGTATGGTTGTTTTTTTCATAGTTACTATTATTTTGCATTACAAAATTAACAAATTTGAATTAGTTTTTTTACATATAAATATCAAATATCATACCATTTAGAAAATATTTCTAAATAGTCGATAATATAGTACTTATATTATTGTTTTGTTATAGTTTTTATTATTTAATTAGCTTAGGGATAAAATGAGATACTGTTTTTTGATTTTTTTAATATCGATATCATCTGTTTTTGCAAATTTACAAGATACTACTATTATCGAAGATAATGTTAATTTATCAGCTTTTGGAGATACAATATCTAGAGATACCACTTGTTATAAATTTAAATTCTTATCTGGAGATACTTTAATTTATAAAATAGTTTCACTTGATTCTATCACAATGGGATTTGATTTACCTTTAATCAAATCAAGAATTGAAAAAGTAAGAATTATATGTGATTCTATAGACTTTGACGGAAAATATAATTTATCTTTTGAATTAATTAAATTCAATTCGACTGAAAGACAAGGCGAAAGTAAAGAAATTGCAAGAACTACTAATCCTTGGTTAAATAGAAAATCATACATAAAAATTGATTCTCTTGGAGTTAGATATTCTGTTGGAATTGATGATACAACTAAAGCAAGTTTATGTCCTGGTGGAGGTTTTCAGCCATTTATGTTTTCTCAAATAAAAGAATCCTGCAAAATAAATAATGAAACTTGGATGAACATTTATCTTATGGAATTAGCTGAAAATGGCTACCCTTACCCGCTTGTTAGAATGAGCTATTTATATAGAGCAAAAGGGCTAAAAGATACTTTAAACAAAACTTTCAAACATTATGAATATATTAATACTGGGCAAGGTAGTTTGGAATTTAATAATAAAGAAACTAAAGTCAGCATCTCAAATGTTATTAATGCACATAGTAGAGTATTTTTAGATAAAGATTTTGATAGAATTGTTTATCAATTCTCTACTCAAGAGCAAAAACTAAGGATAAAAGGAAAAAATGATGAAACTACTAATGGCTACCATTTTACTAACTCTGAATTTTTCTTAGAAACTTATTTTCCTAAATTCATTGATGAAAAATTAGATAAAAGCAACAAAAGAAAAAATAAAAAGTAAAATTAATATCGTTAACTTAGAATTTTTCACTTTTGAAATATTTTTTAATATAATATATTTGACTTAGTAAAAGTATTAAAAAAGAAATTGCAATTATTAAAACTGTAACTTTTATGCTTTTGTAATATATAGTTTGTTCAATTCTATTTAGTTCTGAATTTAATCTAATTAATAAAAATCCATAAAAAAATAAATATGTAATAGTACCTACTTTTATTTTTTTAAGATTTGAAAGTAATAATAA
>JAYTXK010000231.1:0-6958 GCA_043743005.1 Ignavibacteriota bacterium | reverse complement strand
AAAAATACTAAAATAACAAATAATAATTTTAGCTTATTAAAATTCAAAATAATTGTTTAATTTTGATTTTGTAAATTAATAAAAAATAAAAGAATGCCTTTTATAAGATCAATTTCTGGCTTACGAGCAACTTTATCAGATGGATTAATTCCTTCAGTGTTATCAAATTATGCTGCTGGATTTAGTGCAATTTTAAGCGAAGGACCAATAATTGTTGGAAATGACGGAAGACCATCAGGCAAATGGATAGAACAAATTATTATTTCTACTTTGCAGGCTTGTGGTAGAGAAGTAATTTCAATTGGAATGGTACCAACTCCAACAGTTCAGCTGATGACTGAACATTCTAATGCTGCTGGAGGAATTGCTGTAACTGCTTCACACAATCCTGAAGAGTGGAATGGTTTGAAATTCCTTAATTCAAATGGAGTATTTCTTGATGCAGAAGAAAATTTGAAACTTTGGGACTCAGTGGATAATCATAAATTTAATTTTTCTAAAGCTACTCTATTTCCTAAAGTAATCTATGATAATGATGCAATTAATAAACATATAGATAGAATTTTGGATTTGCCTATATTTACTCAAACTGACCTTTTAAGTAAAATCAAAAAGAGAAGATTTAAAATTGTAGTTGATGCTGTAAATGCTTCTGGCTCGTTTGCAGTAATAGATTTACTAAAAAAGTTTGATTGTGAAGTAATTAAGCTATATTGTGGGGGAACAGGTATATTTCCACATATACCAGAGCCGATTAGTGAAAATCTAAAAGATTTGTGTTCTACAACTTTTAGTCAAGAAGCTGATTTTGGTATTGCAGTTGATCCAGATGCAGATAGACTTGTATTGATAGGCAAAGATGGTAACCCAATAGGAGAAGAGAAAACTCTAGCTTTGGCAACTTTAGCAGTTTTGAAATTTAGTAATTTATTTTCAAATAATAAAAATAAATCAATTGTTATCAATCTTTCTACAAGTAAATCGTCAGAAGATATTGCGGCACAATTTGGAGCCAAAACGTATTCTTCGTCAGTTGGTGAAATCAATGTAGTCAAATTGATGAAAGAAGTAGGTGCTATAATAGGAGGTGAGGGTAGTGGTGGTGTGATTTTGCCAAAATGCCATTATGGTAGAGATTCAATGGTAGGAATTGCATTAGTTTTATCTTTACTTGCAGAAAATGGTTCAGATTTGATAAGTGAAAGCATTGCACTTCCTCAGTACCAAATGGTAAAAATGAAAAAAGAATTTACTGGTGATTTGAGCAAAATAATTAATAAATTCATTTTAGAATTTAAAGATGGCAAACCAATATATCAAGATGGATTGAAAATCAATTTTGATAACAGTTGGATACAAATCAGATCTTCAAATACTGAGCCAATTATTCGGATTATTTCTGAAGCTAAAACTTTAGAAGAAGCTAAAATGTTAGCAAATAGGGGAATGAAATTAATTTAATTTGAAATTATTATTTTTAATGTGTTTTAATGTTTAATTTATAAAGGTAAAACTTATGAAAAACTCTCTTTTTATGATTGCAATACTTGCTTTTGTATTTGCAATTTCAAGCCCTAATGATTCTTTTGCTAAAAATACAACTAAAAAAAGCGAAAGTGCTACTACTTGCAAAGATGGAAGTAAATGTAGTGACAAAGAAAAAGCAGCTTGCGAAAAAGCTGGCGGCAAAAAAAATGCGAAAGCGTGTTGTGATTCAAAAAAACAAGCTTCTGGTACTGAATCTAAAAGTGGAAACAAAGTAGCTGCACATGGCGAAGAAGGTCATACTTGCACTGCTGATTGCAAAAAGTAATCTTGATACTTTTGTACTTTGATGAACTTATATAAATAGAAAGGGCTTCATTATATAGAAGCCCTTTTTTAATTAGTGTAATTTTAATTTATTTTAGAAAAACTAACAACTACTCCACGCTCTCCTACCAGAGGCTCGGTATTTATTAATACCCAAGTTATTGAATTATTTATTTTCAGACCCATTTTGACATTGCGTATTGACTTACCTTGATTAAGTGAAATTAAAGATGGGTATTCAAATTCTAAAAAAGGACTTCCATCTTCTTTTATCGCATCAAACTTATATTCAGTTGAACCTTTGCCTATTAAATTAGATTTTGGTCTTTCTAATATAGCTTCGGCAGAAGAGTTACATTCAATTATTATTCCTTCGTGATTTTGAATTATTATGCCTTCATTCAAAGTATCAAATGCTCTTTTTAGTCTATCTTGTGCTTTTTTAAGCTCTATTTCAATTAATTTTCTTTCTGTAATATCTTGAATAGTACCTACTGAATGAGTTGGCTTTCCATCAGAATTATAGAAAGTTTCAAATTTCTCATGAACATATTTTATTCTACCATCTTCAAAAAGTAATCTGTGGTCGAGATGAGATGGTACAAAATTTTCTAAAGAATAATTAAACGCTATTTCTCTTGATTTTCTATCTTTAGGGTGAATTAATGATAAATATACTTCATAAGAGGCTTTTACTTTTGATGGATCTTTTTCAAATAGAGTATAAATTTCATTAGACCAAGTAAATTGATTTGAAATGTAATCCAAATCCCAAGTGCCGAGTTTGGAAATCCTAAGAGCTTCATATAACTGTGCTTTTAGTTTTTGTTTTGATATTTCAATATTTTTTCTTTCTGTAATATCAGTAAAACTTTCAATAATTCCCATATCATTTGCTAAAGGAATTGCATTTACATTAAGCCAAAGAATTGATTCATCTGGTTTTAACAATCCCATTACAAAATCGTTAATTGGTCGATTTTCTCTTTTAGCAATGAAAACTGGATAATCTTCTTTCAATATCGGCAAGCCATCTTCATCTATAACTAACCATCCTTCAATTGTTTCTTGACCTATCAAATGCTCACTTGTATATAAGCCTAAAATTCTTTTTGCAGCTATATTATAATCTAAAATTAAACCATCTTTGCCATGAACAACAATCCCATTTAAAATAGTATCAAAAGTAAGTTTAAGTCTGTCTTTAGTTATTTTTAATTCTGATTCTATTTCTTTTCTATAATTTATATTTTGACCACAGCTCAAATAACCAACATATTTGCCAGATTTATTATAAATTGGAGTACTTTGTTCTTCTATCCAAGTATATTTATCTGAGTTATTATGTTTTATTCTATAAGTAGTAGTAATTATTTTTTTAGATGTAGTGAGCAATACGGCTCTATTTTTTAATAAGTCAATATCAGCAGGATGTATAATTGAATAATAATACATTGGGTTAGACTTAAACAAATCAGCAGGATAACCTAATTCTTTTGTAATATAATGGCTTATATATTCTAATTCGGGCTGATTATCATCATTATATTTTATAGAATAAATTAAATCTTGAACATTTTGTAAAAATTCCTCAAACAACTTGTCCATTTTTATAATTCCAATAAATGTAATATTTCATTTTTTTAAAAGCAAACACTATATTGATTATGTTATTTGAATAATTCAATATTAAAAACACTAATTTAATAAAAGTATTTCATTTTACACTAAATTATTTAAAAATCGAGATATATTAGAATATAAATAAAAGCAACAAAGTAACTATATCCCAATATATTTCATTCTAAAATAATACTTCAATATTGAATTTAATTTAAAAACTTAATTATCAAAGCACCAATTTAATGAGATACTTGCTCTTCAAGCCATCTTTCAGCATCTATTGCAGCTGCACAACCACTACCTGCAGCAGTTACAGCTTGTCTATATACACTATCTTGAGCGTCGCCACAAGCAAACACTCCCGGAATATTTGTATAAGTTGACTTACCAATTGTATTGATATATCCTACTTCGTTCATATCAATAATACCTTTGAAAATTTCAGTATTTGGTTTATGACCAATGGCAACAAATACCCCACCAGCTGGGTGAACTGAAGTCTCGCCAGTTTTAAGATTTTTTAACCTTACCGAAGTTAATTTATTCATTCCAGTTGTACTTTTTTCACCTAAGTATTCATCAATTTCACTATTTAAAATGAAATTGATTTTAGGATTATTTTTCACTCTTTCAACCATAATTTTTGAAGCTCTAAAGTCACTTCTTCTATGAACAACTGTTACGGATTCGCCAAAACGAGCTAAGAAATTTGCTTCTTCCATAGCAGTATCACCACCACCAACAACAAATATTTTTTCACCTCTAAAGAAAAATCCATCACAAGTAGCACAAGCAGAAATGCCACCACCCCAATATGTATCCTCTCCTTTTGTGCCAAGTAATTTTGCAGTAGCTCCAGTAGAAATAATTATAGTATCGGAAGTGTATTCGCTTTTATCACTCCATACTTTAAATGGACGATTTGAAAAATCGACTTTAGTTATAGTTTCATAAATTGATTTGGCACCAAATCTTTGAGCTTGCTTTCTAAAAACTTCCATCATTTCAGGACCTTGTATCCCATGTTCAAAACCGGGATAATTCTCAACTTCAGTTGTAATTGTTAATTGTCCTCCCGGTTGCTGCCCTTCAAACACAACAACATCTAAATTTGCTCTACTTGCATATAGTGCTGCAGTAAACCCAGCTGGTCCAGATCCAATTATAATTACTTGATGATGATTAGACATTGTTATCTCTTTTTTTATTAAAATTATATATTTTACAGATAGACGCTTAAATTATCATATTATTAGGTATTAATTGAATATGAAAAAACTTCCATTTGGTAAATTGATAAATGCGTAATTGATTTGAATAGATAGATTAATATGTAAAATTTACCTCCCTCAAACAATTTAGTACAAACTTTCGCAAATTCTTCATTGAATATTTACGAAATTTAGCTAAATTATATTTTTAAAATTTACAAAAACAAACTTGCAATACATAATATTTGATATAGAAACTTCGCCAATTGATTTTGAGCTATTATCATACTCACAACAAGAATATTGGTTGCGTGGTGCAAACACCGATGAAGAAAAAGAAAAGAAAAAATTTGAAATGGGATTAAACCCATATACAGCACAAGTAGTTTGCATTGGTTTGCAGCTAATGGAACTTGATGAACAAGGAGAAACTCACCTTATTAAAAAAGCTGCTTTATCTTGTGATAATAATATTACTAATGAAGAGCAAGTAGAAAAAGATTTGGCTGATGGCTCTAAATGCTACATAAGCTCTGAAAAAAAACTTTTGAATGACTTTTGGAAAATATTACATAAGTATAATACTGCCCACTTAGTATCATTCAATGGTCGTGGATTTGATGCTCCTTTCCTTATGCTACGTTCTGCTGTGAATGAAATTCGTCCAAGCCGTGACTTAATGCAAGGTACTAAGTTTAATTATTCCAGACATATAGACTTGCTCGACGAACTTACTTATTATTCTGGTGGTAATACTGGACCAACTCGAAGATTGAACTTTGATTTTTTCGCACATAGCTTTGGAATAAAATCTCCAAAAAGTGAAGGAGTTGATGGTTCTATGGTAGGCGAGCTTTTTGCAAAAGGTGAACATCTGATAATTGCAGAATATTGTTTGAGAGATGTTTCTGCCACTTGGGAACTCTTTTTGGTTTGGAATAAATATTTAAAATTTAAGAATTAAGATTTTGTAAATAAATAATTAGAATTGATAAAAATATGATGATACGAACAGCAATAATAATGGCTGGTGGTGCTGGCGAAAGGTTTTGGCCACTTTCCAGAATGAAAAAACCTAAGCAACTTCTAAACTTATCTTCTCCAGATAAAATGATGATTGAGGAAGCAATTGATAGAGTATCTGGTATTGTAAACCCAAATGATATATTAATTATAACAAACGAACTCCTTCAAGAGCCAATTAGAGAAGCTCTTCCCAACATTCCAAAAGAAAATATTATAGCAGAGCCAGCAAAGCGAAATACTGCTCCCTGCCTTGCTCTTGGTGCTGCAATATTGAAATCAAAATACAAAGAATTTAAAGAAAATCAAATTTCTGTTGCTGTATTAACTGCTGACCATACTATGGCACCAGTTGGGAATTTCCAATCTGATGTAATAAAATCATTTGAGTTTGTAGAAAAAAATTCAGAAATAGTTACTTTTGGAATAAAGCCTTATAGAATTGAAACAGGATATGGTTATATCGAAACAGATTTGAATGATAATGATGAAATTAAAAAAGTAATATCTTTTAAAGAAAAGCCAAGCATTGAAATAGCTGAAGAATATGTCCAATCTGGAAATTATTTCTGGAATAGTGGTATGTTTTTTTATAGATTGGATACTTTTGTTACTGGTATTATGCACCATTTATCAGAAGTTGGCTCTAAAATTGAAATTATGAGCAATCTATATTTATCTGAAGTTGAAAATGCTCACAAAGGTTGCTTTTATCCAGTAAAAAGCCTTTTTGAAACTATGCCAAATATATCAATCGATTATGGATTAATGGAAAAAGCATCAAATATAAAAGTACTTCCTGCTACTTTTGAATGGGATGATATTGGCTCTTGGGATAGCCTTGATAGAGTAAGACAAACTGACTCATCAAAAAATATTACAAATGGAAATGTTAGTATTATCAATACTTCAAATTCTATTATTTTAAATGAAAGCACTTTGAAAGATAAAATGCTCTCAGTAATTGGATTGGATAATGTAGTTGTTGTTATTACTGACGATGCAGTACTTGTTTGTGATAAAAATCAAGTGCAAGATGTAAAGAAAACAGTTGAAGATTTGAGAAATAGAAAAGAATTTAAATTCCTTTAATATAAATTATAAAGAATGGTTATGGAAAATATAAATGTAGTTGAATTTATAAAAGATGCGGAACTATTTCGCACAATGACAAATAAAGAATTAGAAATAGTTGCTCCATTATTCGAAATTCAACATTACAAAGAAAATGATGAGATTTTTATTGAAAATTCTGAAAGAAACTACTTATATATAGTTTACAAAGGAAA
>JAYTXK010000230.1:0-15475 GCA_043743005.1 Ignavibacteriota bacterium | reverse complement strand
ATAGATAAAAGATTTAATACAAAAGCACAATTATATGAATAATAGTCTATTCTAAAAAAAAAGCTCAAATCATAAAAATTTAAATAATAATTATTTAAACATCACATTGCTAAAAGTATTTTATCCAATACTAAAGCATCGCATACTTAAGCTCCCAAATTCAAATCCTTCATATAAGAAATTTATTTTTTCATCTTTATGATACATTCCAAGCACATATAGCATAGGTAAGTAATGTTCTTCTGATGGAACAGCTAAAAGAGCCGATTGACCTATATTTTTATAGTTTATAAGTTTTTTGTGATTTTCTTCAATTATGCTTCTTTTAACTACGTCATCAAATTCATAAGCCCATTCGTATATTGAACCGTTTTGATCTTTCCAATTTAGTCTTCGTAAATTATGTACAATATTGCCACTACCAATAACTAAAACTCCTCTTTCTCTCAATACAGAAAGCTGTTGAGCAAAATTGTAATGTTCTTGTGGACTAAGACTTGTATCAATACTTATTTCAATTACAGGAATATTAGCTTTAGGATATATATGTTTCAAAATAGTCCAAGCTCCATGATCAAATCCCATTTTAGAATCGGCTTGAATTTGTAAGTCGTGAAATTCTTTAATAATATTATTTGCTAATTCAGGATTTCCATTAGCTTCATATTTAATTTGATAAAGCTCATCTGGGAAACCACCAAAGTCATATATGGTCTCAGGATTTTTACGAGTTGTAACATAAGTTCCCTTAGTTTCCCAATGTGCTGAAATTACTATAATTGCATTTACCTTAGGTAATTTTTCGCCTAAATTATTCAATGTTTTTGTAAACTTACTATCAGCCAAAGCATTCATTGGAGAGCCATGTCCAATAAATAATGCTGGAAGTCTTTTAGTTGATTTAAAGCTACTTGCTAAAGATTCAAGATTTTGCAAACTCATAAATGCTGCACCCAAACTTAAGTTTTTAATAAATTCTAATCTATTCATATTATTTTCAAATTAATATTGATTTATTGACTAATATGTCAGAAAATAATTTTTTGTCTTACTTCTTAATCTTTTTTGTAAATCTATAAAATTAGCTTATTTTTTAAATTTCAAGCTTATTTTTTAAATTATTTACTTTGTTCTTAATAAAAAATTAACAATTACTTTTGTTAATAAATTTTATCATTATAAATTGCATATCTTATTAATTAACAAATACAAAATTTAGAAAATACAAAAAGAGATTAATCAATGGAAAAGCAAAGCTCATTTAATTATGATGAATTATTACAGATAGGTGAAGGCAAAACTTATGGGATTGAAAATGGTAAGTTGCCATTACCTCCAATGCTAATGTGCGATAGAATAACTAATATTAGTAGTGATGGGGGTGAATACAAACTTGGTTATATAGAAGCAGAGCTTGATATTAAGCCTGATTTGTGGTTTTTTCAATGCCATTTTGCCAACGACCCAGTTATGCCAGGCTGCTTAGGGCTTGATGCTTTATGGCAGCTTTTGGGATTTCACTTAATTTGGAATGGGCAAAAAGGAAAAGGTAGGGCTTTGGGGGTTGGTGAAGTTAAGTTTACTGGTCAAGTATTACCAAACGCAAAAAATGTTATTTACAAAATTAATATTAAAAGAGTTATTTCAAGAGGATTAATCCTTGTAATTGGCGATGGGGTAGTAATTTGCGATGGAGTTGAAATATATAAAGCAGATAATTTAAAAGTAGGATTATTCCAAGATTGACATTAATTTTTAAAATTTTTGTGATAAAAATCACTTTAATGTGTCTTTATAAATATAAAATTTACATTTAAGAAAAACTATGCGAAAAATACTTTTTTTAGTACTCTTTTTACTTACTATTTCCAATTCTTTTTCATCTGAAAAAGTGTATCCTATGTACGCATATCAATCAAATAATGAATGGTCTGTGGTTGATAATAATGGTAATAAACTTTTTAGTTCAAAGCAAATAATTGAAGTGTGTGGCTATTCTGATGGATTAATTCGTACACGATTGCGAGTTAGAGGTGAAAGCGTTTGGGCTTATTTAAATATAAAAGGTGAAGTCCAATTTAAAATAGATACAGATGGAGCAACCGAATTTCAAGAAGGTAAAGCTATAGTTTATAATATTTTAGACAAAGAAAATCTTATAAATAAATATGGAATGATAAATAAAGATGGATCATTTTTCAAACCTATCATATATAATGATGCTCTGGGATTTACTGAAGGACTTGCTTATATAATGAATGATTCTATAAGAGGATATATTGATTCACTCGGTAATTTGAAATTACCACTTCCTGATAAAATAGTTGGATTTAGCTTTAGAGAAGGCTATGCAGCTATTACAAACGAAAAGCTACTGACAGCATATATAGATAAAACTGGTAAAGAAATAATTCCTTTTAAATACAATGAAGCTGATTATTTCAATAATGGATATGTAAAAGTTTCTACACAAGGTAAATTTGGATTTGTAGACAAAACTGGCGAATATGTAATCCCAATGCTTTTTGGGGAAGCAAAGCCAGTATATGATGGGGTAACATTAATTGCAAAATATGATAATAATTTCAAAAATGTAGCTTGGGCTGTGCTAACTGTTGGTTTGAAAATGCTAACTGATTGGAGATATACTGATGCAAGAGCATTTGAACAAGGCTTAGCAGCAGTAAAATATGCAGATAAGTGGGGGTTTATTAATTCTAAAGCTGAATTTGCATTTCAAGAAAATTTTAATTTGGCAGAAAGCTTTGCTTATGATGGCTTGGCTTATGTCAAAAAAGGTAACACTATGGGCTTTATTGATAAAAGTGGTAAAATGATATTGGAATTGCCTAAAGCCGAAAAATATATAGATTTGAGATGGAATAAAGAAATTAAATAATACTTAAATATCTCTTGAATTTAGATAAAATTTGTTAATTTTGCTATTGAATTTTGTTACATTTTAAAAATACTTTTTTATAGGTTTATTCAATGAAAATCACTGTTATTGGTAGTGGGAATGTTGGAGCTACAGTTGCTCAAATGCTTGCTAATAAAGAGTTAGCAAATGATATTATGCTTTTAGATATTGCTGAAGGAATTGCAAAAGGTAAGGCTTTGGATATGTATGAAACTATGCCAATCTTACGCTCAGATTCAAGAATACATGGTACTGCAAACTATGCTGATACTGCTGATTCTCATATTGTTGTGATTACTGCAGGACTTGCTCGTAAGCCGGGTATGACCCGTGATGATTTGTTAATCAAAAATGCTGAAATAGTTTCTGGTTGTGCAGAAAATGCTGTAAAATACTCTCCAAATGCTTTTTTCATTATCGTTTCTAATCCTTTAGATGTAATGACATATTTAGCTTTGAAAAAAACTGGTGTAGCAAGAAGTAAAGTAATTGGAATGGCTGGTATTTTAGATACTGCTCGTTATAATAGCTTTATCTCTATGGAAACTGGTTTCTCTATGAAAGATATTCAATCGCAACTTATGGGTGGGCATGGCGATACAATGGTACCTCTTCCAAGATTTACTACTATTGCTGGTATGCCTGTTACTGATTTTATTTCTCCTGAAAAGCTTGAAGCAATAGTGAAACGTGCAAAAGGTGGTGGTGCTGAAATAGTAAATTACTTGCAAACTGGTTCAGCTTATTATGCTCCTGGTACTGCAGCAGTTGAAATGTGTGAAGCAATTTTGAAAGATCAAAAACGAGTACTCCCTTGTACAGTTGTACTTGATGGCGAATACGGATTTACTGATGTTGCACTTGGTGTTCCAATTGTATTAGGTAAAAACGGAATTGAAAAAATTATTGAATTAAACCTTACTGCTGATGAAAAAGCATTATTGCAAGTTTCTCACGATGCTGTAAAGCAAACTATAGTTGAAGGAATGGCTTTAATTGGCTTAAATTAATAACATTTCCAATTGTTTTTAAATAAAGGACTTCCAGCAAATGGCAGTCCTTTTTATTATGTTTTCTCATCAACCACAAAAGGTGCTACGCCTTTTGTACTTGTTGGTATTTTCATATCTCTTATAGCTACTCGCACATTTCCTTTAGTGGTCTTTAAAGATTGTCCCAAACTGCCTTTGGCACTTCTAGAAGCCTACATACTGTTTTTTATCTAAGATTCTAAAAAAGTTTTTGTTTGTAACGTAGTAGTTAGGGCATCAAGATAGTAAAGTGTGTCTGTATCTGGCTTCTTTGTTGCAAAGCGTCACTGTTGCTCAATGCAATATATGTTCGATTCCGAAATTATTTGCATTTTTGAAATAATTTATTTAATAAATTTAATATATTTTATAAATATATTAAACAATTTTAAATCATATTCGTATTAACGGTTTAAATCTAATTATATAATGATTACAACATTTTTAAATTTTATTAAAAGGCTTTTTATGAAAAACAAAATTACTTCACTTTTTGCATTTTTTGCATTAGTTGTCTTGATTTCTTCTTGTAGTGATAATTCTACTACAACTCCTGATACTACAACTACTGATATGTTTCCGAATACTATTGGCAACTATTGGATAAATGAAAACTATAGCTTAGATACTTTAGGTGCAATAGATATGACATCTAAAAGCACAGACTCTACTATTGTAACTGGCTCTATGCAGCTAAACGGAAAATTAGCTACTGAACTTACAACTATTGCAAAAGATACAACTACTAAAAACTATATATCTAAAGGTACTAACCAATTATTTTCAGGTGCTGATATGATTAATGGACTTGTAGGAGCATTCACTGCTTATATTTCTGTTGACCCTAATAAATTATATTTAGATGAAAAATGGCTTTTGGTTGCTGATCAATCTCAAACATCTTGGGCTATTGCAACTAAAAACTTTACAAATATTCCATTTAGTTATAATACTACAATGAATGGTACTATGAGTGGTACTACTGTAGTTACAGGTAAAAAAGGAACAACTCTTAAAATGACTATTCAAGGAAAAGAATATACTGCTCAAGAGTATATTATGGAAAGTAATTTGAATTCTAATTTAAGTATTATTATCCCTATTGGTACAATAAAAATTCAGAATACTCAACATTTTTGGTTAGTACCTGGAGTAGGATTAGTAAAACAACAAGTTGATAATATTGTTATTGATATGGATATTCCAAGTGCAAAGATCAAACAAACTCAAAAATTTGCTGGTGGAGTGAGTAATTGCATTAGGTTCAAACTTAAGTAATTGTGTATTTTAGAATTAAAAAAGGGCTTGCAAATTTATTTTGTAAGCCCTTTTTTTTTTATATTTATTTAATAATTTAAGCCATATTATGATAAACATTATTAACATCATCGTCATCTTCCAATCTTTCAAGAAGCTTTTCAACATCAGCAACTTGGCTTTCATCAAGCTGTTTTGTGTCATTTGGAATATAGACTAATTCAGAACTTGCAATTTCAATATTTTTTTCATCTAATGCTTTTTGCATATTAGAGAAATCAGCAAATGCAGTATAAATATTGATGAAACCTTCTTCATCTTCATCAATTTCTTCTAATCCATAATCAATCAATTCTAATTCCAAATCTTCAATATTATGATTACCTTTTGGAAATCTGAATGTACCTTTTCTATCAAATAAAAAAGTAAGTGAACCAGAATTGCCCATTTGCCCACCACACTTACTAAATGCTACCCTAATCATAGCCACAGTTCGATTTAGATTATCTGTTGCACATTCTACCATTACTGCAATTCCATGAGCTGCATAGCCTTCATAAATTACTTCTTGGTAATCGGCTTCATCTTTATTAGCAGCACGCTTAATTGCAGCCTCAACTCTATCTTTAGGCATTGAAACGCCTTTGGCATTTTGTAAAGCAAGTTTCAATCTTGTATTAGAATAGGGGTTAGGTCCACCAGCTTTTACAGACATTGCAATTTCTTTACCTATTTTGGTAAAGGCTTTGGACATAGCTCCCCAACGCTTTAATTTTGATGCTTTACGATATTCGAAGGCTCTTCCCATTTTATTCCTATTAATTTATTTAAAGGTCTTTTTTCTAATAAAAACTTTATTACTATAATTGAAGTTTTTTATAATTTGTAAGTTTTAGAACTACAAATTAATTCATAAATATAAAATTAACAAAAACTTGTTTCAATTTTATTAATAAAGCTAAGATTTATTATTTATTTTCTAAAGTGATACATATTTTTTTGTTTTATTCGTCGTTTAATTATTATATTTGTTTTTCTATAAAAGCATACTCAAATCAATAATAAAAATTGTGGCGTAAAATGGAGTTTAGATTTACTAGTTCTGATATTTCTTCAATAGAAAATATTTTGGGAAATACTTCAAGCATTCAGGATAATTCTTGGTCATGGAGTTTAAAAAGTTTGGAAACAAAGCAAGTTTTAATATTTACTATTTATAATTCTGCTAAGTTAAATTCTGAAAGAACTGGGGTATTAATTTCAATTCAAACTCAATATGGTTATTTTGAATTGCATGATTGCAATGCATTTTTAATTTTTGAGCCTGATGAAGTAATATTTGTTAATTCTCAGGAAGATAAATTATCGAGTTTAGTAATTGGCAAATCTGCTACTTGCTCACTATTTTCAAATATAGATAAGAGTATTTTGAGTACTGATTTTTCTTTACTTGATCCAGCAGTTTTGCTTTCTGCAATGCAATTGTCTATTACTGAATCAATTTTGGCATAATTATTACAATGAATAAATATAATCTAAAGGTTTTTAATTCAAGTTCTATTAGATTTTTGCCGATAAAGAGTGTAAAAAAGAGTATTGAAACTTTGCTTTTGGACTACAAAATAAGTGAAGCTACTGTCTCTTTTATTTATATGGATAATAATGAAATTCAAGAAATAAACAAACAATATCTTGAGCATGACTATCCTACTGATGTAATTACCTTTTCACTTGAAGATGATAAAATTGATGGTGAAATTTATATTGGTGCTCAAATAGCAAAAGAGCAAGCTGATGAATATAAAGTAAGTATCAAAAATGAAATTTTAAGACTTGCAGTTCATGGCACATTGCACTTGCTTGGATATGATGATAATACTGATGAAAAAAGATTAGAGATGCACCAATTAGAAAATAAATATATTTTAAATATATAAAATCAAAGAGAAATGATATGTTTGAACGAATAATTGAAATTATTGCATTTGTTATAATGGAACTTAGACAAAATAAAAATATTGCTGAAATTGATCTTGATAAATTAAGTACACTTGGATATTCCAAATCTGAAATATCAACTGCGTTTAGCTGGATAGTAGATAGATTAGAATTTTCTGAAGATTCGTTTGTAAATGAAAATGCAGCTTCTCTTGATTCATTTAGAATGTTGCACGAAGCTGAAAAACATATTTTTACTCCAGAATCTTGGGGTGTGATAGTAGAATTTCACACTTTGGGACTATTGAAAAACAATCAAATTGAAAATATAATCGAACGTGGAATGTTATCAGGAGTAAGCTCGATAAGCCCTTCACAGCTTAAATCTTTTATTGCTACTATGTTATTTAATCTTAGCACAAACGACTTACCTGGCAGTAGAATTATGCTGAAAGGAAATGAGACAATTCATTGAATTTATTAATAAATCGATTTACCTTTTTCATTACAAATTAAAAAATTAGTCAATGAAACTAATTATTCTAACTATATTTTTAGTACTTTCAGCTTTGGTAATTGTAAAATCCGATGCTGGAAAAGAAGTGATATTTACTGAATTTGCACCTAAGCCCATAGGTCCATATTCTCAAGCAATATTAATAAATAATACTTTATATCTTGCAGGACAAATTGGGCTGAACCCACAATCTGGAAGTTTGGTAAAAGGTGATATAGAAAAAGAAACCGAGCAAGTAATGGCTAATCTACAAGCTGTGCTTACTAAAGCAGGTCTAGACTTTTCAAATGTAGTAAAAACAACTATGTATCTAAAAGAAATAAGTGATTTTCAGCAAGTTAATAATATTTATTCAAAATATTTCAAATCCTCTCCACCAGCCAGAGAAACTGTGCAAGTATCTAAATTGCCAAAAGAAGCTAATATTGAAATTTCTATGATAGCTGTGAAGTTTTAATTTTCAATATTATCTACAACTCCTTTAGGTATTGTGAAATAAAAAGTACTTCCAATTTTTACTGTGCTTTCCACCCATAATTTACCTTTGTTTTTAATTATAAATATGTTGCACAAAATAAGTCCTAATCCTGTACTTGATTCACCTTCAGTTCCTGGTCTTGACACCTTAACATCTAATTTAAACAAATCATTGAGCAAATCAGCATCCATTCCTATTCCACTATCTTTTACATAAATACAAAACTCATTTTCTGTTTCATATCCATCATAAGTTCCAATTTCAATTGCACCACTGTTATTTGTAAATTTAATTGCATTTGATAATAAATTTCTGAATACAGTATTTAACATTGGAATATCTGCATATACTTTGGTTTCTTCATTTATAAAATTATTAATTACAATACTCTTTTGATGTGAAAAATTATACAATATATCAATATTCTGTTTAACAATATATTTCAATTCAATACTTTCTGGATTGTACTTTATCATATCTCTTTGCATTCTTGACCACTCGAGCAAGTTCTCAAGAAGTTTGTAAAGATTGTTTGCCGATTTTTGCATTGAATTTGAAATATCATTTATTTCATTTATAGATAGTGAGTTAATATCTTCTGATAATATTTTTGTCAATCCAAGAAATCCTGAAAATGGAGATTTCAAATCATGGGCAATAATTGAAAAAAATCTGTCTTTTGCTGAATTTGCTTCAGAAAGTTCTATATTTTTATTTAAGATTTCCTCTTCGTTTTGTTTTCTTCTTGTTATATCCCTAATTGTACCAACCATTGAAATAATATTTCCAATTTCATCATATTTGAGTTTTCCTAATCCTTGTATCCATCGTTCTTTCAAATCATTTTGTCTAATAATTTTATATTCTTTATTGAAATCATTTTTATTTTGCAACACTTCAATTTGAAAATAATCTCTCATTTCATTTCTAATTTCTGGATGAGTTATATTTAGCCAACCTTCAATTGTTTTATCAAAATCTTTATTAATACCAAGAATTTCATCATGAATTTCTGAACTTTTCCAAGTTCCTTTTATAATATCAATAGAATAAGTTCCTAAATTAGTTATTTGTTGCGTTTCTCTTAAAAAGGTTTCACTTTCTTTTATTTGAGATTCAGCTTTTTTTCTATCAGTAATATCATATAAAGTAACTAAATGAATATCCTTAAAATTTTCGTTTAAAGAGCCAGCATCTACTATTGCGTATCTAATTGAACCATCTTTACAAGTAATACTTAATTCAATTGGTTCAAACTTTGAATAACTAACTTTTGCTTTTTCGATTCTTCCAAACCATTCTTTCGTAACATAATCTCTATATTCATTATCTGGGTATGCTTTTGGAAACCAATCTTGAACATTAGGTATATCTTCTAAAGTATATCCAAAAGTATTAATAAAAGCTGGATTTAAATAAGTTATATTCAATTCTTCATCGTTTAAAGCATAAGGAATTGGGGATAAGTCTATTATATTTCTAAATCGTGCTTCACTTTCTATTAATTTTTGTTCCGCTTTCTTTCTATCTGTAATATTATAGAATGTAGTTACAAAATGATTATTAACAAATGGTGAAGTTGAAATAATATAATACTTTTCGGATAGTGTATAATATTCAGTTTGAACTGAATGAGTATTATCTTTATGATTTTCCCAAAATTTTGTAATAAATTCTTGTGGTATTTTGTATAAAATACTTGCGTAATTTCCGATTACATCTAAGTCTTTATTGTAATTTGCAACATTAAAATAACTATCATTTACTTCCAAAATTTTATAATCAACCATTATTCCATTTTCATCATAAATTATTTCATTAAGTGAAACTCCTTCTGATAATGTATCAAATATTAATTTAAATCTTAATTCACTTTGTTTTAAATCTTCTTCTGCTTTCTTTCTATCAGTAATGTCTTTTACAAAATTAATGAACCTATTTTCAGATATTTTTACTGAATTGACTAACCACCACCTATTTCCTTTGTGTTTGTGAATGTATTGAATTTCAATTTTTGCTTTTCCATTATGAGTTAAAGTTTGAGAGTGAAATAACATTTCATCTTTATGAAAATCTGGAGTTATGCTATCAAATGACAACTTTAAAAATTCTTCATTAGAATATCCAGTAATTTCTGATACTGCAGGATTTAATTCTGTAAAAGTACCAATTGCATCAAAAAGAATAATGCCATCAGGTGCATTATTTAAATAAGATTTGAACTTGTTTTCATTCAATGCTAATGAAGTATTGAGTAATTTCAATTCTTCATTTTCTTTTTCAAGAAGTTTTATTCTTTCAATTAAATTATCATTTAATTTATTACTATTCTTCATTATTGATTTAAGACCTACACAACAATTTAATAATATTTTTTCAACAAAAAACTACCAAATAAAGCATCATTAATATGAAAATGAATTTTATTAAACATTCCAATAACTTAATTTTTTATTTGCATTTTTTCGATAACAAATTAACAAAATTTTGATTAGATATATTATGATTTTTGTCATATTATAGTTATAATATTAAATAAAATTGTTATTTTTTAACAAAAATAGCTAATATTTTCCTTTGCAAACGGTTTGCAAATGATTTGGCAATCAAATTCAAAACGCCTTGCAAGATATTAGTATCATTTCTACATAATTTTGAATTGTAACTTTTACTTATTAATTCAAAGGAATAAATTATGTGGATAGAAATATTTCGCAGTGGTGAGCATACCAGCTCAAATGGTAATACACAGTCCTATTCGGCAGAGGACTTAAATGAAATTGCTACAAAATATAATCAAAAGCTATTGGAAAGCGAGTCTTATATAGCACCTTTGGTAAAAGGGCATCCAATAGATAATACTCCTGCTTTTGGCTGGGTAGAAAAACTTGCTCGTAAGGGCGACAAACTTTTGGCAAAAGTAAAAGACTTGACAAAAGATATTATAGATCAAGTAAGAAACGGTGCTTTCAAAAAAGTATCAATATCACTTTATGATGATAAATTGTTACGCCATGTGGGGCTTCTTGGTGCAGCCTCTCCGGCAGTGCAAGGCTTAAAACCATTAGAATTTACTGAAGAATCTTTCTATTCTGATTTTTCAGGAATAGATGAAAGTGAATCTAATGAAACAAGTGAACTTAATCTATTGAAGCAAAATTTAGAAAATTCTGAAAAAGAAAAGAATAAACTAAATGGAATAATTGAAGAATTAAAGTTGAGCCAAAAACAAAACGAGCTTACCAACTTTTGTGAAACTCTTGCTAATGATAATAAATTAAATTCTGAACAAAAAGAACTAACAAAAGATTTAATTTCATCAGCTCAAAATTTGGACAAAGACTTTGCTTTAAAGCTGCAAGAGAGTTTGACAAAACTATTTGTAAAGAAAGAAACAACATTCGACTTTAGAGAATACGCTACAAATAGACCAAACACAAATAAAAACGAAAATATCTTTTCTCGAGGAAATATATCACAAGAAAGGCTTGCTCTACATAATCAAATAGCAGAAATAATGAAACAAGATAGTAAAATAAATTACGAAGATGCTATGAAAATTGCATTGGGTTAAGGTTAAATAAAATCTACAAGTAAATTAATATTTAAGCTCGGTAATTGTCATTATCGAGCTTATTATTTAAGGCTTAATGTGGGAAAACTTATATTCTGATTACCAATGGATTCATCACTTAACTTTTAATATTATAATACTGCTACAGTAGGCTTCGGTAAAGATTTCGCAATTGCAACTAATACTTGATTAATATTATCAGAAGTTTGAAATAAACTTATAATTTCATTATCAATCTCTACAAAAGTTCTATTCTTGCGAAAATATGGGTTTCTTATTGCTTTTGAATAATCAATTTCATACTCTGCTTGCAAATCATCAATAATTTTTGCTGTTTTCTTCATGTCTTTTCCTTTCAATCTTAGTTGCTTTTCTAGCACTAATTATTCTGATTTTATCATTTCTCTCTGTAAACGAAACAAATAACAAATTATTTTTATCAGAATATCCAATAAATAAATATCTTTTTTCATCATCAGAATGGGATATATCGCTTATTAAAGCAGCAAATTCATCATTCCAAATTGAAATAGCTTCTTCAAATTTCACTCCATGCTTTTGAAAGTTAGAGTGAGCTTTTTCTTCGCTCCATTCTAACTCTAAACTATGGTTATAACTATTACCTAACAAATTAATACTATATTTAAATAATTGTGATTAGAATATTATTTATGTTTCAAATATACGGAAAACTATTAATATATTTAGTATTTATTTAAGTATTTAAAGAATACTTTTGAAATGCAATTTTTATTTCTTAATTTATAGAAAGTAAAAGAAGATAATAATTAATATAATAATTCGGAAAATAGTTTATAGACATTTTTAAGTAGTTTACATATAGTTTTTTTGTTTCTGTTCTCATATTAAAACGACCAATTTTAAACCGATGGAACAATAGAAGCACCCTTGCTTGGGTGTCTTTCTTACGTTCTGTCGGTGGGTGCTTGGTCGTACCTTATATGAGGGCGTTTGGTAGGACACCCTTTTTACATTGATATTTAATGTTTTAATAATAATTTTAATAGGTTTTTTATGAAAAAGTATTTTGTTTTTATTGCTTTTGTGCTTAGCTTTAATATGCTCAAAGCACAAATAGACTTGGGTATTTCTTGGCAGAAAAATATATTCCCAATGCAAATCACATCAGCAAGAATTGCACAAGATGGAAATTTTGCTTTTGTAACAGCAGAATGGGTGCCAACAGGTGACCCTAAAGCTATAGTCAAAATGTCTCTACAAACTGGTGAAATTAGCTCTACATTTGAGAATAAGCTTTATAAAAGCACTGGGAGTTTTAATATTATAGCTTCAACTATGAATGATACACACTTGGTAACTCAAGAGGGTAAAGTAGTTTGTTTTTGGGATATAGCTCAAGAAAGAGCTATAAAGTCCTTTACTTTTGATTCAAGTCAAGGTATTAAGTCTGAAATTCTTAATTTAGCTATTTCAAAAGATGAAAAATTTACTGCCATTGCATATTATGATGAGAATCTAAAAGGATTTTTTGTTAAAATATATGATATAAATAATAATAAAGAAATAATTGAATTTCCAATTTTTGAAAATGGTAGATTTCCTTCAATTTCTTTTTCTAATAATGGAAATATATTAGCATTAGGCTATACTTATGTTTCTTTACCAAACACAGTTCCAATTACAAAATACCAAGTATTAAATTTAATTGATACAAAGACATGGCAAGTAACAAAAGAAATTGATAGGTTTAACGACGTTAGTTTTACAGAGCAATTCTTGTCAATTGGGTTTTCACCAAATGATAGCTTAGTTTACTATAACCCGAACACACAAAGTAATACTAAAATGAAGAATATTTATACTAACAACAACATATACTATGACATATTACATTCAGCATTTATATACAGTGTGTTTCCTAATAGTATGAACTATTTAGTTGGTAAAGGGCGATTAGAATTATTTGAAAATTCAAAAAAAATTAATACATTCAATATTAATCCACAAGTTATAGACTCAAGAAAAATAAATGGGAAAATGAAAGTATTTGCTTTTGGAAATGATGAAATCTCGTTGTTAAATGAAGTTCCTTTTAGTGATGTTAAAGAGAATGTTACAATCAAAATAAATATTATTTATGATATTCAAAATAACTTATTAAAACTTCAAAATAATTTAGAGTTAATTCAAAAGTTTACATTAATAGATCTAAAAGGTAAAATATTATTAAACCAATTTAATATTACAAATAATATTATTTATGTAAATTTAAATACGGGTATGTATAATTGTATTTATAAAATAAATGGTATCGATTATTCACAAAATATTCAAGTAGTGAGATAATCATGAAAAAACTACTTTTATTAATAATAACTTTTAATATCAATTTATTGCTATCACAGACTTTTGAACCAAGCCAACATAAATTTATATTTAAAGGTGATACAATAAAGTTATCTTCAGATTTGGATTATTTCAAGCAAGACAAGTTTCTCCTAGGCTGGCATTGGGGGGGAGGCAAAAAAATTTCAAAGTCATTGGATATGAATCAAAATGATGCAGACCCAGAATTAAATCCAAGTACAGTTGTTGATAGTTGCCTTGCTTTTTTTCATACCTTATATGGTTCTCATGCTGTTGGTAATGAAATTATGAATGGCAAAGGATTTCAATATGAGCCTACTTTATTTTCATAAATTTTTAAAAAAGCATTAATAGATTTAATTCTTTTTTTGTAATTTGTAGATAATAAAAATAAACAACAATAAATAATAAATCGGATTTAGTTTATAGACATTTTTAAGTAGTACATATTTTTAGTTTTTGTTTGTTACTCTAAACTTAAAACTGGTAATTTTATCAAGGTAAGAAACAATAAAGGCACATCCAAGTAGGGATGCGTTCTTTGTTGTCTACCTTGAGGGTATACCAGTACCTAAGTTTAGGACAATGTATAGGGCGTGTCCCTTTTTACTTTATATAATACATTTTTAATCTTTAATAATTTTTACAGGTTTTTTTATGAAAAAGAAATTTATTCTCTTGATTTTTTTAATAATTTATATAAGGTGTTTATATGAAAAAGTATTTAGTTGTAGTATTATTTACTATTTGGAGCTTTAATATGCTTAAAGCCGAAGACGGACTTATCTGGAAAACAGATGCAGCATTAGAAATTGGTCGCTTTACAAGTGATGAAAAATTTGTATTTGGAATTAAGCAGGAATATATACAAAAACTTAATATTTTGAATGGTTCTGTTATCAAGATGCAAAACATTAAAAATAAAGAAAATTCTAAGTTATTAGAGAGTAATGACCTTGTAATTTTAAAAGGAGATACCACTCTTTTATTTGCTCTAAATTCTAGTTTTATAATTTTATACAATTTTGATAATGATACTGTAATAAAGAGAATTGATTTACCTAATGATGGTAGTAGTTCCGTTTATTCTGATAAGTTAACTTTATCCAAAGATAAGAAAAAGTTAGTAGCAAGATATTTTGATACAGGATTTAATTATGCTTTAATTGATTTGGAACAAAATAAACTCATTTCAGCACTTCAAGATAGTAAAGCAGACTACCGAGATTATTGCGTAAATGATGACTTTACTGCAATGTATGTAGTTCAAAATACAGAAATTGGTCCAACTTATGAGCATAAGATAATTAAGTTTAGCTTACCTGATTTTAAGCCAATTGATACACTTAGATTAGATAATATCTATAATACTCTTTTACTTTCTCCAATTGTCTTACCTGATAATAAACTT
>JAYTXK010000229.1:0-10913 GCA_043743005.1 Ignavibacteriota bacterium | reverse complement strand
TAATTGTCTCAATTATATAAAATATCCATTGATTAAGATTTAATATGTCTAATGTTTCCAAATCTTTATGATTTAATAAACAAAAAATATAAATGTCAGAATGTCTTTCAATTTCAATACCATAATTATTATTTTCAAAATTTAAAGTTCTTTTTGGCTCAATACTAAAAGAAATTTTTGATATTTTATTTTGTTTCCAAGATTGAAGGTATGAACTAGATTTTATTTCAATTCTAAGCCCCGAATCTAATTTGAAATCGAAAGGTTCCCATTCAATTCTAACTGTATGTTCTAATTCCAATGATTTTAAAATAATAAATTCTGCAAGTACACCTCTGAGTGTATTTGATAATAAATTTGAATTAGCCCATTGCCAAAAATCTAATACTTTTGTATTCAATAAGTAATTATTAAAATTAAATTGTTCACTTCCGTTTAACCTTTTGGCTTCTTCCATATTTATTATCGTATCTTTTAAAAAAATACTCCCTTACATACCAAGCTTAAAAAGGTTTATATGTTGTTGCTCGGGAGTTGTTATTACTATGTTTGATGGATTGCTCTCTGAATAATTTACCAAACCATTTGCTTTGAGATTTTTCAAACCCTTACAATTTGTAACGGTTTCTTCCCCCTCACCCCAAATCTTCTACATAATTCTTGAAGTTATCTAAGATTGATTGCCAGCCATTCTTTTGAGGTTCGGGGCTATTTTGGCACTCTGCCTCTAAGCTTTCTGTTACAAATACTGCCTCATCACTATTTACAAAATTAATCTGTGCTTTTCTGCCATCACCCATTGTATATTCAATACATTCATTTAGTTTTACTACATCATACACACCACCAAAATCAAAACCAAAGCTACCATCTTTTGCTTCCATTCTTGCTGTAAATGCACCACCCACTCTCAAAATATTTGTAGCACTTGTTGTATGCCAATCATCACTTGCATGATTCCATTTCATTATATGTTCGGGTAAAGTCCAACAGTCCCATACTTTATTAATAGTTGCCTTAACTGCCGCTTCTATTGTAATTACTAAAGCCAAAGATATTCCTTATAAATATTTTTTTTTCATTTGTTTAATTCATTTTTGTTTTTACTTACTAAAAATAATTTTGCATTAATACTTGTAACTACTTTTTTACCTGTTTTCTTTTCTAATTCCTTTCGAGCATTTCCAGCAATAGTTCCTCCTTGTTTTGCAACTTTTTTGCTTTCTTCATAATCTTTAGGATTTACTGCTTGAGATATATCTTTAGTTGAAGCTTCAGCCAACATATTTAAAATTAGTTCAGTATTTGTCATATTATCTCTTAAATTTTCTTTTTTCAGCCCTTTTAAGATTTTGTATTCTTTTGTTGTTTTACCTGACCATGTTTTAGTAATAATATCTGTCAGACTTGCAAACTGTTGTCCTTCTTTTAAATTTAATCTTTTCCACTCGTCAGTTAATTCTTTACGGATTTCAATACTTTTTAATCGCTGATTTATCCAATTTTCACTATATCCAAGATTTAAATATTGTTCTAAAGCTCTATCAATTGTTAGTTCTGGGTCTTGCATTTCATTTATTCTTTCATTTGCTAATTGAGCAAGCCATAACTTAAATGGTTCAGCTTTTGGAGAAGGAATAGATTGAACCAAACGAAAAACATCTTGCGTTTCAAGACAGTCTGTTAAATATTTTTTGCCATCTGAAGCTTTAAGTTTCAGTTGTACGATTTTATCGTACAACTGGCTTCCTTCTTTAATAAGTTTCTTTTTTAAGTCTGTCCAATATCTTTTGGGAATACTACTTTCTGTTAATGTTTCAATTATATCAATTACTGATATATACCATTTTTCATTTTCAGAATCCCACAGGGTTCTTACTTGTTTTTCTTCAAATACTTTTATATTATTTTGTAATTTCATAACTAAAATTTAATTTACCTCTTCAAACCGTTACAATTTGTAACGGTTTCCTTCCAATCACTCCAAATCCTCTACATATTTCTTGAAGTTATCCATAATTGATTGCCAGCCATTCTTTTGAAGTTCAGGACTATTTTGGCTCTCTGCTTCAAAACTCTCTATTACTTATATTGCATCGCCATTATCTACAAAGTTAATTTATCAAATACAAATAAGGAAAATGTACTAAATTCGCATAATATCCACCAATCCACAAAATAGAACCAACAGAAAGTGGTATGGAAAGGTTGTCATCCAAATGCAATACCTTTGAAGCAGCTTCTACAAAGCCACCTACGATTGAAGCTAATATTCCGATTACAATTAATGAATGTGGTGCATTAAAGCTAATTGAATAGACGACTACAACCAAAATTGCACTTATTATAAATGCAGCAGTTCCTTCCCAAGATTTGTCAAATAGTGGGTGCTTGCCAAACTTTCTGCCAACTAAAGCAGCAAGTGTATCAGAAATTATTAAAATGGTAAATGAAATTAACATTATAATTTTAGGGAATATAGCAATACAGAGTGTAGCTGAGATTAATACCCAAGATGCACCGTTTAGCACTAAGTTCCCCTCTTTTTCGTGTTGACGTAAAAGATTTCCAAAAACTCCAAAAATTAGATTTTTTAAAAATGTTATTTTTCGACTTAAAAGGTCAGAAATTATCATAATCAAAGTTAATGGAATAATAATTTTAAGTGCTAAATTTCTTTGAAGAAATATATATATTAGTGGTATAGAAAGTGAACTTAAGTGAATACTTTTTCTAAAAAGTTCATCTCTATATGTAATTGAGTTATCCATTTTTAAAAGTTTATTTCAAATTGTTAAAAGTAAAATATGAATTTAATTAAAAAATTAGCTTATGCCAAAATTAATTTAGGATTACAGGTATTAAATTTAAGACCTGATACTTATCACAATATAAATACTGTCTTTTTTAGAACGAAATTAGCTGATGAATTAACTTTTAAGTTAAATGAATCAGGTGAAATTAATATTACAACAAGTATTGATTTAGGCATTTCAAAAGAAGAAAATTTAGTTTACAAAGTAGCTGAAAAAATTAAAAACAAATATAATGTCTCACTTGGTGTTGATATTGAAATAGTCAAAAATATTCCTTTTGGTGGCGGACTTGGAGGTGGCTCTTCCAATGCTGCCGAGGCTATTAAAGCTCTTTCAGAATTATGGGATTTGAATATTCCAGATGGAAATCAGCTAATTATTGCTCAAGCTATAGGCTCTGATATTCCATATTTCTTAAAATATGGTACTGCTGTTGGCAATAGTAGAGGGGAAAAGCTGTTTTATTTTGAATATGATATGAATTTTCAAATATTAATAGTTTGTCCAAATATCCATATTTCTACTCCAGAGGCATATAAAACACTTGGTAGAACTCAAGAAGAAAGAAAAATAGTTAATTTTGCAAATGTACTCGTAAGAGCAGATGACAACCCAAGCCTTTTAAAAGAATTTATTTTCAACGATTTTGAAAACAATGCTTTTGAAAAACATAGTGAACTATTAGAAATTAAAAAAGAACTATATAATAGTGGTGCATACTTAGCCCTAATGTCTGGCTCTGGCTCTACTATGTTTGGATTATTTGACAAAGACAAAGATTTAAGCGATGTTGTTTCAAAATTCAGCAATTATAAAACGGTAATATCATAATGCTTAATCTTTTTTAGGTTTATCTACAGATTTGATAAACACTCTAAGTAAGCTCTCTATTTCTTTAGAATCACCAAAGTCCGAACCAAGATTTTGTGAATCGTTACCATTATAGTTTGCTTGAATAATATGACTATCATCTTCTTCCCTACCGTACATTACTGTAAATGCAAAAAGTATAAGTAAAGTGAATTCCAACCCTAACGCAAAAAATACTAAAGATGGCTCAGTAGAAGGAATAAATTTCAGCCCTCTCAAACCAATAATAATAATTAAAATAGCTGCACCAATATATACTAAACCCAAAGTTTGGTTTGCATATTTCACTGTGAAGTAAAATCTAAGGTATAATTGTAGTCCATCATTTAAAGATAATAACCTATAAAACAAACTTTGGCTTCTCCATTTCAAAGCCCTTTGCAAAGTTTTCAAATCTTCAAGTCTCATTCCAAATTCTTGAGCAAAGTCATGCAAATCTCTCAAGTCAGCATTATAAATTTCTTTAAAAATTCTATTTCTTTCATCATTACTTTGAAAACCATATTTCTTTTGACACATACTATCCAATGTAATTGCTATCTCTCTATCAATCTTTTGCCTGATATATCCAATTCTCTCGTTCAATGCTGAAGTTAGTAAAAAAGCAAAAGCAATCCCAAAAGAAAAACAAGGTACAAATAAAGCAAGTACTGGATTGAACCAATATCTTGTATGCTGTGGAGTTTTTAAATAAATATCAACTGCCCAAGCAAAGTAGTGATTAGTTTCTCTTATAGTAGAACTTTTTTCAAGCAAATAGTGTACTTTATCCCCATTCATTACTACATCACCAATTAGATAATCAGTAAACATATATTTCAAAATTGGAATAAAAGTATAAAAGAAGATTAACATACCAGTAATCATTAATATATAAAATATTAATACTTGAGTATTATTATGTTCTGTTAATTGAAAATAATCTTTTTGTATTGCTTTGCTTTTTGACATTATGTATAATTAATTAAAATGTAAATCACTCTTAGTACCATCATTACTAACTCTATAACATCTCAAATGTTGGGAAAATACTGCAGGTTTTATAATTGATTTGCCCAATAACATTCTCGCACATTCCTGCAATCCTTCTGGAATTGATGGATGTGGATGAATTAATTCAGCCAAATACTCCACCCCAATATTCATTGAAATCATTAATGCAATTACTTCAATAGTGCTTGAAGCGTGGTTTCCCATTGCTCTCATACCTAATATTTGCATTTCATCATCATCAGTTACAATTAATTTAAAAAAGCCATCTTGCTTTCTCATTGCGATTGCACGATTTACATATCGATAATCCATTACTGCAAGTTTATATGGTATATTTTTCTTTTTAGCTTGGCTTTCATTTAACCCAACTGATGCCACTTCAGGATTTAAGAACATTATAGTAGAAATATTTTCATAAACCAAATCTCTTTTAGGAGAGCCAAATATTCTTTCTACAGCATATCTTCCTTCAAGTTCACCAACATTTACTAATGCAATATCTGCTGTAAAATCCCCTACTGCATATATATTTGGAATATTGCTTTGAGTTTTGTCATCAACTGCATATCCTCTTTCATTCAATTCAAATCCAACATTTTCCAAACCCAAATTTTCAGAGTTGGCAACTCTCCCAATAGAAATTAACCCTTTTTCTACAGTATGTATTTCTTTTCTACCGTCATTATATAAGAGTGAATATTGCACCTTGCCATCTACAATTTGCATCGAGTCTAATGAAGAACCTCTATGAATTGTTACTCCATTTTTCTCTAAATTTGCAGCCAAAGCAAGTGAAATATCTTCATCTTCAAATGGTAAAATTCTACTTTCTTTGTCAATTAAAAATACGTTTGTTTTGCCAAAATTGGAAAATATAGTTGCAAATTCACAACCAATCACACCAGCACCTAGTATCACTATGCTTTCAGGAAAATCTTTGAAATTAGCAACTCCATCAGAAGTTACTATTATTTGCTCATCTATAGGAATTGTAGGCAATTTTCTTGGACGGCTACCTATTGCTAAAACAGTATTGTCTGCCCAAATCTTTTCTTCTTTATCGCCAAAATTAATATTAATTTCATTTTTATTTACAAAACTTCCATGACCTTTAAATAAAGTAATTTGACCTTGCTTTTGGTAATATTCAATTTGTTCAGTTAGTTGTGTATATCTTTCGTTTACTGCAAGTTGCATCTCACCAAGAACTTTCAAAAAGTTTAAAGATGAATTTTGAACCAAATATCCTTGATCTTTTATTTTGGTAACTTTATATGATTCTGAAATTTCCCATAAAGTTTTAGATGACAAAGCTCCATTAAAAATGCCTGCTCCACCAATTTTGTTTTTTTCAATTAATGCTACTTTCTTACCAAAATCTATTCCTCTCATAGCAGCAGCATAGCCAGATGGACCAGCACCAATAATACAAAGATCAAATTTTTCCAAGTTGCACCTATTTAATTTAAAACTATTATTTGAGAAAAAATCTTATTTGCAAATAAATATTCTACAAAATACGAGAAAAAAAGTTCTAAAGGAAATAATAATGTTTTTTAAGATTTTATTTTATTCACTTAGGTATTTTGCACTTATTATATATTTGAATTAATCTTTTTTTATTTAGGATCAAGTTAAGTTTGCTCAAGCCCTTTAAATTTTTATTTGTGAATTTTCTCTTCATTCCGAAGGGTCAATCTACCCCAGCAAACTCAATGTTTAAGTGATTGATATGTAAGAGAATACTTATGCAGTAGATTTTCATTAAATAATATTTTACTAAATGGAATTTATTTTATTAAAAGGTAAATTATTTATTAAATAAAGCAAAAAAATGAATTAAGTGAAAGTTCTTAATAATTTACACTTGTTATTTTCATATTTTTGAATTATTTTGTAAATATAATATTAACATAAATTGGCATTCTTAAATGAAAATTAAATCACTATTGATTTTAATGTTGGTTTTAACTATAAAAAGCAATTCTTTTTCTCAAGAAGATGCTTTGCAAAGCTCTAAAACTACTAAAAATAGTGCTAAATATGCAGAAATTCCTGCAGAAGTTAAGCAAAAAACAAGTAAGTTCTTTAATCTTTTATTAGATGAAAAAGTTAATGATGCTTTTGAGGAATTAATGCACAATAGTCCTATTGGCAAAAAAACAGATGAAATTAAGTCTTTGATTAAGCAAACCAAAAGAGCATTTGAACTTTATGGCAAAATCCTTAGTTATGAGCCAGTTAGCAATGAAGTGATAACAGGTTCATTTATGAGAGTAAGATATTTGGGACTACATTCACGCTATCCAATGAGATGGGTGTTTACTTTTTATAAATCACCTGACCAAGGTTGGATTATCACAAATGTAAAATTTGATGATTTAAGTGATTTCTTTTTTATTGATGAGTAATTAAAAAAAATGGGAAAATAATTTTAAATTATATCCCACTTTATTCAAATTATTTTTTGATTTATTTACTTAGTTTTTGATTTGGCAACAAATGTATTTTCAGCATCTTTAATTGCAGTAATAAATCTCTTGTACCTAATTGCATTTCCTGCACTAAATTTAGCCCTTTCCATTAAGAATACTATGTTTTTTAGTGTTAGATAGTCAATATCTATTAACACTGCCTCTTCTATGGGTCTAGCTTTTACTTGTGGATTATCAATTATCAAATGTAATTTTTCATCAACATTTAAATAGGCTTCAGTTTCATTTGTTTTTATTTCTACTGATTTTAAAGCTTCAGAAATAAATAAAATATCGCCAATTAAAAAAGTTGGTGATAATATTGAAGTGATAGGAATTTCAATTGCTAATGGAGTAGCTGTTGCTTCAGTCTGAGTTTGCTTATTTTTATTTTCTTCAGCCTCAGGTTTTGGTTTAGCATTTAATAAATTAGTAAATACTAAAATTGATAATATAATTATTTTATTTTTCATTTTTAAAAATCCAAATTAGCTGATATTCTATGCAAAATTGCACTCACTCCATATTGAGAATATGAATAATCTAAATTAATTTCTTTAAGTTTTATACCAGCTCCTAAGCTAATGCCAGATAAACCTTTTGAAGATTCAGGTGATATGTTACTTCTGATATTATTATCATATCCAACTCTTGCCATAAGATATTTGCCTAAATATACTTCGCCACCAAATGAAAAGTTTTTAAACTTATCTAAAATTCCTTGTGAATTATCAGCTAAATGGTGAAAATTGAAATTTACTAATAGAGGCAATCCTCTAAGCCTGTGATTGATACCTAATCTTATGTCTAATGGTAATTTATCTGATACATCTCCAAGTTTTGATACTTGAGTACCAACATTCAAAACCGAAAGTCCTAAATTAGTTCTACCATCTTTCAATTTATAGAATAGTCCTGCATCCATAGCTAAAGCCATACTGCTTTGTTCTTCAAGTTTCAAATATATTAATTTACCAGTTACACCATAATAGAAATTGGAATCAAGTTCGTTTGCATAAGTAACACCCATACATAAGTTACTTCCTGAGAATTCTCCGGGTTGTAAATTGCCATTTATATCTCTTCTTTGGAAAGTTCCATAATTAGTATATGCAATATTGGCAGCCAATACACCATTTTCTAATTTATTATATACATAAGATATATTCCCAGAATTAATATCTAACACATGTTTCAAAAATGTAGTAGAAAGGAATTTGTCTTCAACTGTATAAATAGTTGCTGGATTATAAAATACAGCTGATGGATCATTTTTCATAGTAACAAATGCACCTGCCAAAGCTGATGCTCTAGCACTTGAATTATATCTCAAAAAGCTAAAAGGGGTTTCTGTTGCATTCAAAGTGATTGACAATGCAAGGAATGCTAATAAAAGCTTAATATGTTTAATCATAAATCTCTAATTTTAGAAACAAAAATAGTTAGAAAATATTATGCTATCCTCGCATTTATTATATCAGTAAATAGTTTTGGAGGTCTTACAGGTTTCATTGATTTTGAATCAACAAATACATGTCTTGTATATCCTTCTGCAATAGTCGAAGTACTTGTAAAAATATTATAAATAAATTTTATTTTAGCTGAATTTTCAATTTCTAAAGTTGCTTTGATATTTAAAATGTCATCATATTTTGCAGGATTTAAATATTTTATATAAGAATCAATTAGTGGTAAAAGAAATCCTGCTTTTTCAACTTCTACATAAGGTAAGCCAAAGTTTCTCATTAATTCAGTTCTGCCTGATTCAAAAAAAGACAAATAGTTACCATTATAAACAATACCCATTTTATCAGTATCGGCATATCTAACACGAAATTGAGTTATGTGATTTATTTCTTTCAATATCACTTTTCCATCATTTCAAGTAATCTATCCAAATCATCTTTAGAATAAAATTCAATTTCAATAGAACCACTTTCTTCAGATTTTAATTTCATTTTGACTTCAGTTCCAAATCTTTTTCTGAGTCTGTCTTGTAATTCTTCAATTAATACAATATTTTCTTGTGATATTACTCTTTTGGTTTTAATATTTAAATTATCTTCATCATATTTACCAGCAATTACTTCTTTTACTAATTCTTCAGTTTTTCTTACAGACAACCCAAAATCAACAATTTCAGTCCAAGCACTTATCAAGTATTCTTTATTTTCAATTCCAAGTAAAGCTCTTGCATGTCCCATTGAAATATCACTAATTCTCAAGCTTTCTAATACTTTTTCAGGTAATTTCAAAAGTCTTAAATGATTAGCAACTGAACTTCTTTTTTTACCAACTTTTTGAGCAACTTCTTCTTGAGTTAGTTTACATTCTTCAATCAAATTTTGATAACCATAAGCAATCTCAACATCATTTAAATTTTCACGTTGAATATTTTCTATTATTGCAAGTTCAAGCATTCCAACATTAGTTTGAACATCAAGAATATAAGCAGGAATTTTTTCCTTTCCAGCTAATTTTGAAGCACGTAATCTTCTTTCACCTGAAATTAGTTCGTAACCATTTAATGCTTTTCTAATTGTAATTGGAGTCATTACTCCATGCTCTTTAATCGAACTTGCAAGTTCAAATAAAGCTTCCTCATCAAAATGTTTTCTGGGTTGAAATGGATTTGTACTAATTTTAGAAAGTTCAATCTCTCCAAAAGGTATATTATCTTTTGGTTCAATTTGCTTTGAAATTGGTGTAATAAATCCTTTTGTATCTTTACCCATTCCAATATCTGGAATCAAAGCTCCTAATCCTTTGCCAAGTCCTGTTGACAGCTTTTTTTTCTGTGGTAATATTTTATTATCTTTTTCGTTCATTTCTTTTAATAATTTCATTTGCTAATGATAAGTAATTTTTTGAGCCAATGGAAACTGCATCATATAAAATAATAGGTTTGCCATGACTTGGGGCTTCAGCTAATCTAATACTGCGATTTACAACTGTATTAAATACTTTATTTTCAAAATGTTTTCTAACTTCTTCAACAATTTGAGATGATAATTTCACTCTCGAATCAAACATAGTAAGCAAAACTCCTTCTACATCTAATTCTGGATTTAAATGATATCTAACTATAGATATTGTGTTAAGTAATTGACCTAATCCTTCTAAAGCATAATATTCACATTGAACTGGGATTAAAACTGAATCAGAAGCTGAAAGTGAATTTAAAGTTAATAATCCTAATGAAGGTGGACAATCAATAATAATATATTCATAGTCTTCTTTAATATCTGTTAAAGCTTTTTTTAGTATTAATTCTCTATTTTCAAGGTTGACAAGTTCAATTTCAGCACCAACTAAATTAATATGAGAAGGAATTATTTTTAAAAATTCCATTTGAGTATCAATGATTGCAGTCTTAGGATCAGATTTATTAATTAATACTTCATAGATTGTATTATCTAAACCACGAGAATCAATTCCAATACCATTTGTAGCATTTGCTTGTGGGTCAATATCAATAAGTAGTACTTTATGCTCCAATGCAGCTAATGATGAAGCCAAATTTACTGAAGTAGTTGTTTTACCAACTCCTCCTTTTTGATTTGCTATTGCTATTATTTTAGACATTCGTTTTGATTTAGTTATTTTTTATATTCTATTATTAAAGTAAAATATGCCAAACATTGTAACTACAAAGATACGATTAAATTAAAATATGCAAGTGTAAAAATAGTTTGGTGTGGAAATAAAGTGGAAAAGTAAAAAAATTATTTTCAAAATTATTTTCAAAATTAATTTTAAA
>JAYTXK010000228.1:0-1603 GCA_043743005.1 Ignavibacteriota bacterium | reverse complement strand
TTAGATAAAATTGCAGTTATTAATAAAGAAACTGGTGTTTCATTTGAGACTAATGGAAATTTTATTTCAAAACCATTTCTAACTGATGTAAAAGAAGATGAAAATTTCTCTTTTTATGCTAATATAAAAAAATTAGATGACAAACAGTTCCAAATAAAATTCCCAAATTCAAGAAATAATGTTTTTGTAAAAGTATATGATTATAAAGGTTCAATTGTTGTAAATGAATCAGTTAATTCAGATTTGAATTTCAAACTGCCATACGAAGGAGTATATTTTATAGTTGCTGATAATGGCAGAGAAATAATAAAAAAGACTATAAACTCTTATGCAATGGATATTAGCTCAATTTCAAACGTATATCCTATTTTAAAACCAAACTCAATTTATACTTTCATTGCCTACAAAAAGTTTTTCAAGCCAGACACCTTAGCTGATATAGATATTAGCACAACTGATACACTCAATTTCGCTATAAAGGACACATCAAAATATAATTTCAGAAGTGGGACTTTGGAAATAAAAGGATTGAGTGTTAAAATAATTAAAATATCAAAAGGATACGACCAATATTTTAATAAATATACTAACACCAAAGATACAACAATTTCAAAAATAAATATTTTTTATAATCTATATAATTTGACAACTGATTTTTTCCCTGGCTATGTTTATGGTAATTGTTCTTATATTCCTTCTACTGATACATCTGTTGTCTTTTGTTATGCTAATTTTGAAGAAAATGTGGGATCGGAATCTGTAAATAGAAAGTCTAGTCAAACGTATTGCTTAATTAAAATTCAAAATGATAGTATTAAAAATATTACTTTACAATTTGGAGAAAAAAGTAATTATAATCATTATAGAAATACTAGTTCTAGTTCATTTGAAAATAAAATTAATATTTTGGTTAATAATCTAACCTTTAATTTAAATGGGAGTAGAAATTTTACTTCAGATTTATTAAATAAAACTAACTATATTAGGACTGAATCCAGTAGTTCGAGGTTGCCAGGCTTGAGTTCTGATGATTCAGTTGATGCAGTTAATGTTTTAAACAACGACCCAGCTACAGTTACACTTACTTTAAATCCATAAAAAATCTACTAATTTTCCAAATTAAACTTATAATCTTGAAATTTACTTCCTTGACTAATTCTAATAATATAAGTCCCTTTTTTGAAGCCAAAAGATTTAAGGAAAAGTTGTTTTTTAACATCACCTTTTTTACCTATGTCATTTATCAAATCAGCTAATTTTTCTAAATTGTTAGAATACAAACTAATTGTAAAAGCTCCATCATTTGGCAATTTGAAATTTAATTCTGTTGCATTATTTACTTTATTCTGAATAGCAGTAATTTCAAAATTAATATTATTCTCGTCAAACATTCCATCAGGATTTTTTACAATTAAATTTACAATAAAACTGCTATCACACATATTAATAGTCTTATTTGGGAAATTACTAATTAATTTAATAAGCCCTAATTTATTATACTGAACCCCGTTATAAATCGAACCTTTAATAATTGTTGTATCCAAAGTAAATGTTGGTTTTTTAAGTATATTTAAGTGGATATTTACTGTGCTATCACAGCCTT
>JAYTXK010000227.1:0-3860 GCA_043743005.1 Ignavibacteriota bacterium | reverse complement strand
CAAATAATGCCAGAACAAAAAGGTAAAAAAGTTTTAGGAGCAATAGCTGCAATTTCTTATACTGAAGAACAAAAACAAAGGATTTTGGAAATGGGCTTTTACTTTATGAATATAACAAATGAACTTGCACAACTTGATGTTCCTAAAAATTTCATTCCAAAAGAATATTAAAAACACAATTTTTAAATGTTCTTTGAAAAGCAAATACAAAACTCTTTACTCCACGCTTTGCTCGGAGTGACGAAAGAATAGCATATATTACTGCAAAAACTGCAAGATTATTACATAAGTACTTGATATATTAGAGAGTTGCTTTTGCAGTAGATTTTTCTTGCCTATTGAAAGGGAGATGTCAACTTTCTTACAGAGGTTTTTATTAATTAGCTCTTTTTGTAAGCAAAATTACAAATAAAAATAAATGTTATTTATGAAAGTCATTATCATAAAAAAAATAAAATAATATGTTAAATAATAAAGATGCTATTAAAATTTCTGTTTTAGTTGATGAATTTGTAGTCAAAAATGATTTATCTGAAACATTAATTTATGAAAATATCAGAAAAAATTGGTCAAAAATAACAAGCAAAACATTAGCTAAAAATGTAATGGTTTTAAGATTAAATAATGGAACTTTATATTTAAAAACAGAAGTTTCTACTTGGCGAACTGAAGTATCATTACTTAAAAATGAAATTACTGAACTTGTTAATAACTTTATAGGTGAAGAGGTAGTCAAATATGTGGAAATTCATTGATTATTAACTATTTTTGTAATTAGTAAAATTGTAAAAAACCAATAATTAATTTAAGTTGAAAATGGAAGAAAATAAAATTGAAGTTGCTTATGATAGTAATCCTAATGTAACATATAGTGAAGATAGTATAAAGGTATTAGAAGGTTTAGAAGCTGTAAGAAAAAGACCAGCTATGTATATTGGAGATGTTGGAGATAGAGGATTACACCATTTAATAAATGAAGTTGTTGATAATGCAATTGACGAAGCCTTAGCTGGCTTTTGTTCTAATATTATAGTTACTTTACATGCAGATGGGGCTTGCTCTGTTGATGATGATGGTCGTGGTATCCCTACTGGACCTCACCCAATAAAAAAAGTTTCTACATTGGAAGTTGTAATGTGTACTTTGCACGCCGGTGGTAAGTTTGATAAAAATACTTATAAAGTATCTGGTGGTCTGCATGGAGTAGGAGTATCTTGTGTAAATGCTCTTGCTAAAAAATGTATTGTTACTGTAAATAGAGAAGGCACAATTCATCAACAAACATATTCTGAAGGTCATCCAATTACTCCATTGGAAATGCTAGGAAATACAGAAAAAACAGGTACAAATGTTAAGTTTTATCCTGATGATACAATATTTACTACTGTTCAATTTAGGTTTGGACGTACAGCAGATAGATTAAGAGAATTAGCTTTTCTTAATCCAAAAGTTAGTATCTCATTGATTGATGAAGCAGAAGACTTAAAAGAAGTATTTCATTTTGTTGGTGGCTTGGTTGACTTTGTCAAATTTATTGATGAAGGTTCGACTGTATTAGTACCTGAGGTTTTAATTTCTGGAACTGATATTAGTTCAAATGGTACTCCAACTGAAGTTGAAATATGTTTCCATTATAATAATTTATATTCTGAAAATTTACTTTCTTATGTAAATAATATTAATACGATTGAGGGTGGTACTCACGTTTCAGGATTTAGATCTGCTCTAACTCGTACTCTTAATATTTATGCAAATGATAATCTTTCCAAATCTAAATCTAAAATTAGTTTGACGGGTGATGACTTTAAAGAAGGTCTAACAGCTATTATTTCAATTAAAGTAGCTGAACCACAATTTGAAGGACAAACTAAAACTAAACTTGGTAATGGGGAAGTTGAAGGTATTGTTCGTAGTATTGTTGCAGATAGATTGAATATGTATTTGGATGCAAATCCTAATGCTGCAAAGAAGATAATAGAAAAAGCTGTACTTGCTGCAGAAGCTAGAATGGCTGCTAAAAAGTCTCGTGAATTAGTTAGAAGAAAAAATGATATTGGTGGCTCAGCATTACCGGGTAAATTAGCTGATTGCAGTAGCAAAATACCTGAAGAATGTGAACTTTTCTTAGTCGAAGGGGATTCGGCTGGTGGCTCTGCAAAGCAAGGTAGAGATAGACGCAGTCAAGCAATTTTACCACTTAAAGGTAAAATTCTAAATGTTCAAAAAGCAAGACTTTCTAAAGTATTAGAAAATAATGAAATTAGAGATATTTTTACTGCTATTGGTGCTGGATTTGATGAAGAATTTCTTTCAGCAAAATCTCGTTATGGTAAAGTAATTTTAATGGCTGATGCCGATATTGATGGCTCACACATTCGTACACTTTTACTAACTTTATTTTATTTGTATATGAGAGAGTTGATTAATGATGGTAAATTATATATTGCACAACCACCTCTTTATAAATTGAAAAAAGGTAAGCAAGAATTTTACGCTTATAATGATAAAGAAAGAGATGAAATTATAGAAAGAATTAGAAAAGAAAATCCTAAAATGAGATCTAAATCTGAAGCAGCTGAAGATGGAGAACACAGACTTGATGGAATTTCTATTTCTAGATTTAAAGGATTAGGAGAGATGAATCCTCCTCAACTTTGGGATACTACTATGAACCCAGAAACAAGAACCCTTTGCCAGGTAAAAATTGAAGATGCAGCCATTGCTTCTAAAATTTTCCAAACACTTATGGGTGAAAACGTAGAGCCAAGAAGAGAATTCATTGAAAAGAATGCTCAATATGTTAAGAATTTGGATATTTAATTATAATAAAAGATGCTAAAATTTAGATTTATTGCAATAATTATTTTAGCTTTTGCAATTCCTAACTTTGCTAAAGCACAATCAAACGAAGAAATCAATCTTGTAAAGCAAGCAATTTCTAATTTTTCTAAAAAAGATTATGAAAAGGCTTGCTTTTCTTTTGATGCTGGTTTAAAAGAATTACTACCTGATACAATTACTAAAAAAATCTGGGAAAATTTGATTAGTAAATATGGTAATTTTGAAAAGATATTAGATATAAGTTCAAAAAAAATTGGGACTCAAAATTCAATTTTAGCTAATTGTAAATTTGAAAAATCAGAAATTGTTTCAACTTTTGTAACTTATCAAGATACTTCAAAAGATTATAAAATTGGTTCAATTTATTTTTTACCAAAATCAAAAGATAATTCACACTTATATCCGACTTATATTAATCTAAAACTTTTTGAAACTGAAAAAATTAGTTTAAAAGAAATAAAAAATCAAAATGAAAATATTCTTTTAAATTTTAATAAAGAAATTTTAGAAAGTCCATTAGTAATTTTTATTTCAGATTTGTATAAAGACGAATTTAATACATTCAATGAATTTCAATCTTTTAGAGATATTGCTTGGGGGTTGGCTTCAAAAGGTCTTACAAATGTTCAAGTTTCAATGAATTCAATACTAAATTTAAATGACACTTTGTTTTTATTAAATAAGATAAACTCAATTTATGAAAACATTAAAATTAGAAAAAATATTGACCCAAATATTGTATATATTGTAACTACTGGAGTTAGTTCAAATCTAATTATTAACCTTACTCAAAATTTGATTTTTAAACTTAAAGGAGTTGTAATTTTAAATCCAAATATTTCTGATTCTTTATCTACTTACTTATATAGTGAAAAGTTTGGTATCAAAGAAAAAACAAATCTTAATAAATTTAATGAAAACAAGTTTTATAATAACATAAAAAAAAGTACTATCCCAATTTACATTCAAATTTCAAACATTGATTCATTAGCCCTTGATAAAGAAAAAATGAAATTAAC